>NZ_BMOD01000014.1 GCF_014646895.1 Deinococcus roseus | reverse complement strand
CTCAGCAGGCTTGTCGGCTCGAAGGGGTATGACAGGCTCATTCTCCCACTTTGGGGACCTGGCCTAACACACAAAAATCTCACTGCCCACCTGGACTGCCCGGAAGAGGAACTCCTGCAGGTCATGGAGGGCAGTCGACCCTTCACCGTTTCCCTGGCCCTGCGCATTGAGCGGTGCTGGGGGATCAGCATGCAACTCTTGCTCAACCTGCACCACGAACACCAGCAGCATCTGGCCAGCAGCCAACCCCCTTCAGGTGGCGACACCTCCCCGGAACTGGGCTGAGGGCCCACCATCGACCAGCCATCAGCGCCAAGGGGCCGGGTCCTCTGGGATGCACACTTGAACACAGAAGGATGCAGGTCCCAGCAACCAGGCAAAGCCACCCCCGCAATTGAAGTTGCCCCCCAGAATGCCCATCAGACAGAAGTTCTGTCCTAAATTTGTTCGGTGCGGAAATGGCTTTTGAGGGTCTGAAAGAACACCCGTGCGACATCCCGCTCCGCCCAGAGCCGCACCTCAAATCCCGTGTGCAATTTGGGGTTCACATCCGGGAAGTCTTTCCATTCCACCTCCGGGGTTCCCACCTGTTGCCATCGTTGAGGGTGATCACACGAAAACGGTACAGTTCTCTGGCCATGAACCACAGTATTCCCTGAAAGCCATGACCCTCACTGTGGTTTTGACCTGTCAAGCGTCACCCATGGTTGCCTGTCTTACCATCTGGAGCCTTCACAATCTTCACGGTTCGCAAGGAAACCCTGAAGTGCTGCTGAGCTCAGTAAAATGGACTGTGATGCTTGACTGTCCCAGAGGAGAAACCCCATGATTCCAGACGCTGGAACCCTGGCAGCGGTCCCCGCCACGGGCATGCTGCATGCTTTGAATGAACCCGCCTGGCTGATGAGCACGGACGGCAAAGAACACCTTTACAACCAAAAACTCAGGGAAACCTTTCCACCGGCGCTGGAAGAAGCGGGTGCCCGCCGCAGTCGGGTTCACCCTGAAGACCTGCACTTCACCACCTTGCGCTTTCAGGAGGGCCTGCAAAAAGGCGAGCGTTTTTCCATGCCTTACCGCATGCAGATGGATGGGCAGTACCGCTGGTTTGAAAGCACCCTCAGCCCCATCCAGCACCAGGGGCAGATCGTCGCCTGGCTGGGCACCCTGCGGGCCCTGGAGGACACCGGGCTGTACCTGCAGGCCCTGATGGACAATGCCCCGGTGGCCATCTCCTTCATGGATGAGGGTTACCACCTGAGAGCCTTCAACCAGCAACTCCTGCGGGACGGCATGCACACCCGAGAAGAATTCAGCAACCAGAGTTTCCGGGACCTCTCACCAGAAGTGTTCAAGGTGGTGCAACCTTTTATTGATCAGGTCTTCGAGACCGGAGAGGTCACATCGCTGGAAATGCAGTCTCCCATCACCGCTGAATCCAGCTGGTGGCAGGTGACCTACTTCCCGGTGAAAATGCAGGGCGGAGAGGTGGTGGGGGTGGGCTCGATCAGCCAGAACATCACTCCAGTGAAAAAAGCCCTGTCTGACCTGGAGGAGCAGAAAAACTTCTTGCAGCAGGTCACAGACGCCATTCCAGCCACCATCAGCCTCACCGACCTGACCACCGGACAGCGGATTTTTGCCAATGCCTACACCTTTGACGTGGTCGGTTACACCCGCGAAGAAGTGGCCAATTTCACTCCTGAAGAAGTGTGGGGCCACTTTTTGCCTGAAGACCACGCCCACTTGCGGGACACGGTTTCACGCATACCCAGTTTGAAGAACGGTGAGGTGCTTGAACAGGAGTACCGCATCCGGCACAAAGATGGGCACCTGGTGTGGTTGTGGGGCCGGGGCAGCGTGTTCAGCCGGGATGAATCTGGCAAACCCTTGTTGTCCATGAGCACCCTGGTGGACATCACCGGGCGCAAACAGGCCGAGCTGGCCTTGAAAGAAAGCCAGCAGCAGCTGGAACAGTTCAGTGAACAGCAAAAACAATTCGTCTCAGAAGCGTCCCACGAAATCAAAAGCCCGATTGCGGGCATTCAAGGCAACCTGGAAATCCTCCTTCGGTACAAGGACATCCCAGAGGAAGAAAAGCTGGAGATCATCCAGGATTGTCACCGTGAGGCACTCAGGCTGGGCCGTCTCGTCTCTGACCTCCTCGGCATGGCCCGGGGCAACACTGACATGCTGCATCTCGAAGACGCAGTTCGACTGGACCAGCTGGTGCTGGACACCCTGAGGACGTTCGAAACCCAAAAAGGCAACCACGTCCTCTCTGCTGACCCATTGGAGGCATGTACGATTCTGGGTGACCCTGGCCGCCTGAAGCAACTCCTGGTGATCCTGACGGGCAATGCCCTCAAGTACACCCCGGAGGGAGGCATGGTGACCCTCAGCACCTCCTGTCAGGGCGACAGGGTGGAACTGCGAGTCAGGGACACGGGCATCGGCATTCCTGCATCAGATCTCGAAAAGGTCTTCGAGCGCTTCTACCGGGCCAGCCACAGGATGGAGAAAGACCCTGGTGGATCCGGGCTGGGTCTTGCCATTGCCCGAACCATTGTGGAAGAACATGGCGGCACCATTCACCTGGAAAGCATGGTGGGGCAGGGCACAACCGTGGTGGTCCGACTTCCAACCCACCGGGACCTGAACTGAGCAAAAGCAACGCTGCAGGTTCATTCCTCACCAGGTCAGACCCAGCCATCACCAGACGGGAGGCTTTCATGGGCACACCTCTGACCTGCTGCACAAGTTCGTTGGGGACCATAAAGGGCTCCTGTATGGGGTCACCAGAAGGTTCTTTCCCTCATCAGGTGCTCAGGCGTTGCCTCCAGTCCTGAAAGCAGGGCAGATCTGGTTTTGGTCTGCCCTGCAGGTTGGATTGTTGCGGTCAGTGGGAGTGACCTGCGGTGTCGAGCAGGTCCACCCGGCCATCGTCGAGGTTGTAGCGGGCATCCACGATTTTCAACTTCCCACTTTCAATTTTTTCTTTCAAGATTTCACTTTCGTCCATCAGTTGGTGGGCCACATGGATGGCGTTTTCCCGCACCACGGTGTCCACGCGGTCTCCGGTCACCGTTCCCACTTCGGCCACCACCGGCTTGATGGCTGCCACCAGGCTGTCGATGTGGGCCGGGACGGTGCTGCCTTTGTCCATGGCATTCAGGGTGGCCGTGACCGCTCCGCAACGCTGGTGTCCGAGCACCGTCACCAGGGGGGTACCGAATTCTTCCACCGCGAATTCAATGCTGCCAAACACGTCATCACTGGCAATGTTTCCGGCAACCCGCACCACAAACAGGTCGCCGAGGCCCTGATCGAACACGATCTCTGGGGCCACCCGGGAATCTGCGCAGCCGAGGATCACCGCAAAAGGATGCTGTCCTTTGGCCACTTCTGCAATGCGGCTGGGACGCTGGTCCGGGTGACGGAGCCTGCCCCGGATGAACCGCACGTTGCCATCGAGGAGTTCTTTCAACGCTGCATCCGGGGTTGGGGGGCTGTCCACCGTGAAGGGAGCAGCCTGGGCCACCTCGGGCACCGCGAGGGTGGTGGCGGCCAGGGTGGTGGCCGCGGCGAGGCGCAAGAAGTTCCGACGTGAGTGTTTGCTTTCCGTCAGGGGGTCTCCTTTTGAACCAGTGTACGGGCACAGCAAGGCTTTCCAGCGTTTTCTAGGGGTTTGTCCTGTGCGTCATTTGGTGACGACAGACGGATCTCAATCGGTTTTCAGGGGATTCCCATGGGCAGGGGGACCCCAAGTCCATCAACGCCTGCGGTCCGCCACCCGACTGAGCACCTCTTCGACCTGGTGAAGCCTGGTGTGGGGAATCAAACACACGTAACCTTCTACTGGACTGGGGTGGATCTGGATCACCAGCAGGAGGTGTGACCTCAGTTCCGACGCCCGGTCCAGGATGGCTGTTTCCAACCTGTCCTGGGTTGCGGTGCGCAGGTTCGGCAGGGTCATTCCCAGCTTCCGCACAGCCACCTCACCCAGATCCTGCCCGAAAAAACCTTCACCCCTGGGCCCAAAGAACCAGGTCAGGTCCGAGAAAGATACAATCTCTCGGGCCAGGCTTCTGGGCACGTCATCGAAGTGCAAGGTCCGCAAATTGGGGTGTTCCATGGCCACCTCCAAAGATGGGTTCCTTTGGTTGTACGGCACATCTCCGCTGCACACTGTCACAAAGCCACCGCTGTTCTGAACCTGTTCGATTCATGAAAGTCTGCTCTGCCTGAAACCATCCGCAAGACCAACGGTGAAGAAAAAGAAGCTTCGCTTGCGGGAGATCCCACGGTGGGAGGAAGTGCAGGCTTCTACCCTGAAAAGAGGCACACAACACCGGCAGGAGGTTTGATGATGGCGTGACTGTTGCTGCTTCCGTTGCTTTATCCCGTGGTCAAACTACTCAGGCATCTCCAGACATCCATACCGCAGGAACGTTCACCATTGCAGGACTTCTACCAGGGGAAACGCCGCCACCAGCGGGTGCAAGATCCGATGGATCCAGGCCGCAAGCACTGAACGGCTGCTGGCTTCCTGAACTTCACTGGCTCACAGGTCCCGATCAGGTTTTTTGATGCGCCTTCTGATTCGCTCAGAACGGGTCTGTGTCCCCTGGGGTGTTGCCGGTCTGGCTGTCTGGCTGCCCCCTGCAGGGTCCTGGACGGCCCGAGGGTCATACAGGAACACGTTTTTGCCGTAAGAAGTGACGGTGGCCACCAGCTGGGGTTTCCATTTCCCGTGGCCGAGTCGTTTGAGGCCTGCGCGGGTGGTGAGGTGCGCTGGCACTTCTTGCAGGGAGGGGTAGTGGGGCAAAGTCATGGAAGCCTCCAGGGTCCTTCATTTGCCAGAACGCAGCATCAGCAGTCCCACACTGGTGAGGGCCAGAACCGGTAGCAGGGCGGTTCCGAGGGTGGACAGGGGAACGTGCCGGGTGAGGATGAGGGTCAGGGTGAGGACCAGCAGTAGAAAGGCAATGATGAGGCAGGTCCAGCCGGGGTGCAAGGTTTTTCGCTCGGCCATGTGCTGGTCTTGTTGTACTGCAAAGCCCATCACGGTTTTCTGGGCTGGGAATCCACCTTCTCCTCCCTGCTTTTCGTTACAAAGGTGAGACCCCTTCCCTGGTTTTGTAACCGCATGAAGAAAATAAAGGCATTTTTCCATCCCAGAGGGACATCCAGGACATTCATGAAGTTGTGACAATTCTTTTGCTAAGGTGACCCCATGTTGTCAGAAGAGGTCCGGGATTTCATCATGGTGGTGACCGTGGAGGGCGAGGTGGCCACTTTACCCTTGCATCAGATCGACCGGGTGCAAGCCCACATGCAGAGGCATCCGCTGGCGGTGGTGGTGATGAAAGACCCTCAGCGCACCCTGGTGATTCAGGAAACCGCAGAGCGTTTTCTTGAGCGCTGCCAGAAACTCCACCGTGCCCTGGTGGAACGGGACCTTGCTGGCATCAACCGTCACCTGGCCCCAGCAGTCTGAGTGTTCTTCAGGTTGGCTTCAACCATGAAGAAAATGAAGAGACTTTGCCCGGTCCTGCATGTAGGGTATCGGGTGTGTCCGATGAACCTCTGCTCGATGAAGACCTCAACCAGTTGTGCTGTCTGCGGCTCGGGTGGGAACTGCGCGACCACCTGTGGGAATATGGTTCGGTGTGGCATGAAAAAGCCTGGTTCAAGGGTGATATCCTGATGGGCTTCCCAAATTTCCTCTCCCGGGACCCCATTCCCATGCAGCTTGTGGAGCATCTGGAACACCTTGGGCTGCAGGACCAGTATGCTGAAACGCTCTTTGAGGTGGTGGGTGGCTCAATCCTGAGCCACCTGCAAGCCTGGTACCGGCTGGCCCACGCCACCCCAAGGGAGCGGGTGCAGGCCTTTCTTCGGGTTACGGCGAACCTTTCCTGAAACACCTTGTTGGAATTTCGACAATGTGAAGGGCCACGGGCTTGTTAAGATGACAGGGTGGACGTGAACCGACAGACCGCACAGCAACTCTGTCACTACCTGCAACGCCTGGTGGAATTCTCCGATCCACACTTGCTGGTGGGCTGTGACCCTGCACCGGACGGGACAGGTCTGGTGCTGCGGGTGGTGCGGGATGTCCCAGATCAAGGGGTGATGCTGTGCCTCACCTCGGACTTCCTGCGGCAAAACCAGGACGCCCGCATCCTGGACGTGATCCGGGAGCGGGTCAAACACTGGCTCTCCAGAGGGTTGCCTGAGCTTGCTGAAGACGGCTACTTGCAGGAAGACATCACCATCACGTCCCACGGGAGCAGCTGAAACTCACAGGTTTTGTTTCTGCTCGGTGACTTGAAGGAAAGCCAGCACCCTTGTTCTCAAGGGGGCGTGGGCCAGGGTGAACCACGCCTGGGTGTGGTTGAGGTGCCTCGCTTCCAGCAGGTTGAAGAGCACCTGTCCGAAGTGTTCTTGCAAGCCCCACTGCACCAGATGCTCTTCGAGGTAAGAGAGCACCGGGTCTTGAATCAGGAAGTTGGGGAAGCCCATCAGGATATCACCCTTGAACCAGGCTTTTTCATGCCACACCGAACCATATTCCCACAGGTGGTCGCGCAGTTCCCACCCGAGCCGCAGACAGCACAACTGGTTGAGGTCGTCTTCACTCAGGGCATGGTATGTCACCCTTTCAGGATACGAAGTTGCCCTCTCCCTGTCCTTTATTTTCTTCATGTTTTGACCCACCGGATTCATGCCCCAGATGTTGCTTTTCTGGAAGGTTTTCCCAGGGCCTTATCCCAACCACCAGGACATAGGGCGCACGTTGACCAAATACAACATGCTGGTGGCGAATTGCTTGGTGTTTCTCGCGGTGTACCTGCTGACCTCTGGTGCTGAATCACAAGCGATGATTCAAAAAATCAGGTCTGGGATGGGAATTTTCAAAGGAATCATAGGTTTTCTCGCGAATCATTGCCTACCCTCAGAAAGTTCTGCACCCACAGGTAAGTGTCGGCATCCAGCCTGGAAAACAGACGGTGAGCGAACGCTGGAAAGGTGATGCACTGCAACACCACCACCAGGGTGAGGCCCCAGCGGAAGATGCTGGCGTTGCGGTCCTCTTCCATGAAAGCCAGACTCCAGGAGTTGTGGCGCGACACCCTTCCAGTCAGTACAGGTTGACCGTCCTCTCCAGCCAGCACCATGCGACCCTCCACAGTGATCCCCAGGGGTAAAGTACGCCGCTGGTCGGCCTCCAGTAAACAGGAAACCACCCTGGAGCACACTGTTTTCAAGACCTGCAGTTCAGATGCCTGCAAGCGGATTTCCATTCTGCTCATGTCCCCGTTCAGTGTGGCGATGCCCGTGACTTTTCCAAAGTCCAGTAGCATCAACATGCGCTGTTTCAGGGTGCTCTGGTGTTGCTCTGAAACCCCGGTCAGCACTTCTTCCAGTACCCGTTTCTCCAGATGCTCTGGGCATTGTTGGGCTTTTAACACCAGTAAGATGTGTTTGATCTCGTTGGAAAATCCTGGATTCAGAGATGTGAAGGACACCACCACATGCATGGCCTCAGCTTATCAAGAGCGCTGAAGCTCTGTTGGTGAGCGGGTGTCAGAGGTCGCACCGACACCCGCCGGAACAGTGAAAGACAGCATTCTGGTTTCATGGTCAAAATCCTGGGTGTTGAGAGGACCAGCCGTGTAGAACATGAAGTGCTGGCTTTGAAAGCCAGTGGTGGCTTGCAGGTGAAGTGGCACAGGAATCCCACATGAACAAATGGGCAAACCCGCCTGAAAACAAAGGCTAAGACATCAAAAATACAACATGATCGGTGCGATTGGGCGGAAACAGAGGGTCAAACCCATGCCTGCTGGTTTTCTTTTCAGTTGAATGTGGGATCCTCAGGGGAGCACCAGAAAGGAACTCCATGTTTCTGACCTTGCGGTACGGTCCGTGAAAGACCTGAAAGCACTCTTCGAAACCCATGCAGGACAGGTCCTGGCTTTTCTGTTGCATTTGCAAGAAGATCGGGAGCAGGCAGACGAGTTGTTGATTGAGACTTTTGTGCAGGTGCAGGCCCAGTGGGAGAGCTTTGAGGGTGGCAACGAAAGGCGGTGTGTTTTGCGGGTGGCCCATGGGGTGTACTTGAAATCCAGAATGCGGACCTTCAGTCCAGAGGCGGAAGGTCCTGCGCCTGAAGCGGGGGTGCCAGCCATTCTGGAATTTCGCTTGCTCTGATGGCAGGTGGCTCTCGCAGGTGGGCCCGCTGGGAACGTCGTGTTGGGGTCAACCCGTGAGGTCTCTGGTGGGATGTTCGCTGCTGGATAGGGGGTTGACGGTGGATTTGCCTTCACTTTTCAGCGGTTTCATGAGGGTTCAGGAAAGGCAGGGTTTTTGTGTCGGGGCGCGAAATGCTGATCGATGCCCTGACAATCCCCGGCCTCAATGGCCTGCAGAAGGTTCTGACAGCGCACTTCAAACAGGGGACAGGGCTCCTGGAAGTTCAGCACCGTGCCTTCCAATTCCTGGCTTTCGCCGGTCAACACCACCCGGGTGGTATCGGGGTACATTCCAGCTGCAGCACTCAGAATGTCCTGGATCCGCAGGGTTTTGATGCGGCCATCCAGGGTCACCACCAGGATGTAATCCCGCTGGGACTGGCGTTGGGGACGCGTGGAGAAATGGGTCATCATGCTCCCTTCTGTGGCTGTCTTCACCAGCTTTTGGTGTCCAGGGGGTCAGAAGAGGGCCGCTGGGGTGAACACCGGGGAGATGTCCACAAAGCCATGCCCCATGATCAAATCCCGGTGCAACTCCACGAAACCCGTGATGCTTTTCAGGTTGCCGTGCAGGGAAAGTGCGTGCTCCACGGCTGAAGCATGAAGTTGCTGGTGGTGCTCGGGAAGTTGCAGGGGAACAGCGGGCACCTCCACCAGGAAGCCTTCACTGCGGGCATGCTGGATCAGGGTGCGGAAAGCCAGGTCGGCCTCCTGATGGGTCAGGTAGATGGTGAGCAGGTAAGGTCCAGGGTTTACGGTCATGCGTCCTCCAGGTGAGGTTGGGGGTAGGCTGGAATGTCCTGCCACAGTGCCGGGATGCCGCTCTGCTGGTTGAGGGTCCTGGACACCAGGCCCTGAAACACCCGCAGGTATTCAGGCACGATCAAATCCTCCTGGAAGCGCTGGCTGCGTTTGCAGGCTGCACGGCGCATCCCCAGGTGGGTGTTGTGATCGGACAGGATGTTCAGCACGGATGCGGCCATGCCTTCCACATCTCCCACGGGCCTCAGCAGACCACTGGAGCCGTGCACCACCACTTCCGGCAGGCCCCCCGTGTGGGAGGCAACCACCGGAACCCCACAGGCCATGGCCTCCAGGGCGATGAGCCCGAAGGATTCATTTTCGCTGGGCAAGAGCAGCACATCGGCTTGCTGCAAATGACGCTCGATGTGCACGGTGGGCGCGAACCACTCGATGTGAGGGTGAATGCCGAGTTCAAAAGCCAGTTGCTGACAGGCTTCCCGGTCGGGTCCGTCCCCAACCATGCGCAGGTTCACGGTGCGGTGTTTCAGCACTTCATGCAGAATCCAGATCACATCACGGGTGCGTTTGACTTCCCGGAAGTTTGAGGCGTGCATCAACAGGGGGAAGTCGTTCTGGGGATCGTCCTGAAAGGTGAAGCGTTCACCGTTCACCCAGTTGGGGATCACATGGATGGGGCGGTAACGGCTGAGGTCAAAGATGCGCCGGGCCTCCTGGGCCAGGCTGTCAGAGACTGCCGTGAGGGCGTCGGATTGCTCCAGGCTGTACCTGAGGGTGGCTTTGAGGGCTGGATGCTGCCCCAGCAGGGTCACGTCGGTGCCGTGCAGGGTGGTGACCACCTTGAAGCGCCCCTCTGCGATCTCCCGGGCAAACACGGCGCTCGGAGCGAAAGGAATGGCGTAATGCACGTTCACCAGGTCAATGGGGTACTGGTAGGTGAGTTGCAAGAGTTGGGTGATGGTGGACAGCGAAAACAAATTGCCGGGCAGCACCGGATGGTTCACCGTTTCAATCGGGTGAAAGAGCAGTCGGTCTTGCAACTCCTCCGGGATCTCCAGCCGGAAGGGTTTCTGGTCGGAAAGCACGTGCACCGTGATGTCCCTCTGTGCAAGCGAGAGGGCGAGTTCACTGGCGACCACCCCGGAACCCCCCAGGGTGGAGTGGCAGAGGATGGCGACGTGCATCACTGCCCCCGGAATGGGCTGAGGGCCGCAGAAACCATGGGGGTGGACACTGGGACGTGAGGATGGAATTTCACTTTGTAGTACGTTACGTGCCCAGTCTGCTCATCGAAGGAGATGTCCTCCACGGTGCCAATCTCCCGGCCCTGGAAATCCAGCCAGGGTTTGCCGATCACCTGGTAGTCCTCGGCCAGTTTTTGCAGGCGGGGCAACTTGATGAGAGGCACCACATCGTCGCTGGACTGCACGTACCCGCGGTGTTCACTGTGGTACATCAGGGCATCAAACAGCACCGCTTCCTGGGTGTGGAAGGGCTCTGAGCGCAGCAGGTAGGCAATCACCCGACCAAGTTCATGGTTGATCACCACGTCCATGACCTGTCCAACTTTGCGGTGGGGGGTGTGGATTTCTCCGGTTTCCATCAGGGTTTTTACGGTGAGCATCTTCAAACCTCCAGTGAAGGTAGCCTAAAAGGGCAAACTTTCCCTGACCTTCGGGAAAGCTTAGGAAAAGCTGAGTTAAGAGGGCAACGTCAAAACTTCATGGTTTTCATGAAGATGTGGTCCATCAATGTTCCATGCAAACCGTGCTGGTGGTGGATGACGACCCGAGGATGCTGGCCATGGTCCGCCGGGGACTGGCCTTCGAGGGATACCGGGTGCTGGAAGCCCCTTGTGGGCAAGACGCCCTGCAGGTCCTGCGCAACGGAGAGGTGGATTTGGTGGTGCTGGATGTGATGCTGCCTGACCTCAGTGGCCTGGAGGTGCTCCGAAAATTCAGGGCCGCCGGGGAAGACACCCCGGTGGTTTTGCTGACCGCCCGCGACAAACCCCACCAGCAGGTGGAAGGACTGGAGGTGGGAGCGGACGACTACATCACCAAACCCTTCTCTTTCGAGGTGCTGCTGGCCCGCATCCGGTTGATTTTGCGCAAACGGTCACCGGACCGTTCCGAGTTGCGTTTCAGTGACGTGCTGATCGACCTGCAACGCCACCAGGTCCGTCGGGGAGACAGAAACCTGCACCTCACCCCTTTGGAATTCAAACTCCTGCAGACCCTCATGGAGAACCCGGAGCGGGTGTTCTCCAAGCCGATGCTGCTGGACCGCGTGTGGGGCATGGAGTACTTCGGGGATGCCAACGTGGTGGAGGTGGTGGTCAGTGGCCTGAGGCAGAAACTCGAAGAGGGCGGGGACAGCCGCCTGATTCACACCATCCGCGGGGCCGGGTACATCCTGCGGGAAGACTGACATGCTGATCCGTGAGCGGCTCTCTTTGTGGTATGGCACCCTGTGTGGTTTCTTGCTGCTGACCCTTTCCCTGTTGTCTTACGGCTTTTACGTGAAAAGCCAGTACCAGGATGTGGACCGCCTGCTGATCCTCACCGGGAACCATGTGGCCGCAGGCATCACCACGGCGGACCGTTCTTACGTGTTGGACGCCGACAGCAACGACGTGGCCATCCGACTGTACTTTGCGGATGGAAAGCTGCGCAGAACCTCCCGGAACGCCGACCTTCTCCCAGAGACCGACCCAACCTTGCCTCTGGAAAGGAACGCGAAGCCCCTGATGCCGCTGTGGATTCGCCTGCTGCCCACCCTGGATGCCCTGCAAAAAATCCCAGAGCATGCTGCTTTCGGCACGGTGTTGATTGAAGGGGAACGCTGGCGCAGGTACGTGGTGCGCCTGGAACGCCAGGGGCAGGTGCTGGGATTCCTGGAGACCCTCAGTCCCCTGGGCCGTCTGGATGAAGCCATCCACACCTTGCTGCGGGTGCTGCTGACCCTGACCCTGGCGCTGGCCGTGCTGGCTGCGGTGTTGGCCTGGCTGGTCTCCGGGATGGCCCTCAGACCCATTGCCCGGCTGACCCGCACAGCAGACCAGATTGCCCACTCTCAGGACCTTTCCCAGCGGGTGGAGCGTTTTCCACTGCGGGATGAACTCGGGGTGCTGGCCCGCACCCTCAACCACATGCTGTCCAGTCTGGAAGGGGCAGTGAAAGCCCAGCAGCATTTCTTTGCGGACGCTTCCCATGAACTCAGGACCCCCATCACCATCGTGCGGGGCAACCTGGAACTCATGCGGCGTTACCCCACCATGCTCCCAGACGAGCGAGAAGACATCCTGCATGACGCAGAACTGGAAATGTCCCGGCTGGGACGGCTGGTGGAGGATTTACTGATCCTGGCCAAAAAAGACGCAGGCATTGAACTCCTTCAGGAGAACGTCCCTTACTCCGAGGTGGTCTTGCAGGCCTTTCGGGACGCCCAGCAACTCAGGAACGGCCAGGAGGTGCACCTTGAAAACACAGCAGGGGTGTGGGTGCGGGGAGACCCGGACCGCCTGAAGCAGCTCCTTTTGATTCTCCTGGACAACGCCCTCACTTACACCCCTGCTGGAGGGACCGTGACCGTGCGCACCTGGGTGCACAACCAGCGGGTGATCACCGAAGTTCAGGACACCGGCATGGGCATTCCTGCAGAGGATCTCCCGCATGTGTTTGACCGCTTCCACAGGTCCAGTGAAGCCAAAAGGCAACATCCCACGGGCAGCGGTCTGGGGCTTGCCATTGCGAAGTGGCTCACCGAGCAGCACCACGGGGAAATTCAGTTGAAGAGCACCGAAGGTGAAGGCACCTGCGTGTCCTTCAATCTTGGAACCCTGGAACAACAACCAGCAATCCGTTCTCACCCTGCCAACTGACACCCCAGGCAACAACATCTTGCAGAACGGGGTGGCTGATTCTGCGCCGCCTGCTGCGTGAGTTAAGGGAAACCTAAGGTTCAACCTTTACCATGCACGCCATGGATGACCTGGCCTTTCAACCCGCCTCTCCCATCTTGCACCTTTGCCTTGCTGCGACCACTGCAGCGTGCATGATGTATTCCTTTGGCATGCCTGTCTCCCTGTGCCTTGTTGGAGCGCTGTTGTGCAGTGTGCTGTCCCTTCAGGGACCCAGGGTGCAAATCTGGCTGAACCGTCTTCGCTTCTGAACCATCAAAGTGCGGTTGACTGCGCACTTTGATGGTTCAAACCCCATGGCAATGGGAACCATGAGGCATTTCAGGTGTTCCGTGTTTTCAGAGTGTACTGCACCACTCTGGCAGGTTCAGGAATGGACCCACCAGAACAGCAACAAGGCCACCGTTACGGTCACAAAGGCCACTGGGGTTCCGTATTTCATGAAGCCCAGGAAGGTGATCTTATACCCTTCGCGGTCTGCCAGGTCTGCAGAAACGATGTTGGCACTGGCCCCAATCAGGGTCAGGTTGCCACCCAGGCAGGCCCCCAGCGACAGTGCCCACCACAAGGGGTCCATGGTGGGTCCTAGCGTGGTCTGCATGGTCTGCAGCACTTTCGCCATGCTGATGGTGAAAGGAATGTTGTCCACAAAACCTGAAATCAAGGCACTGGAGAAACCCAGGATCAGAATGCCCAGGTGGATGTCAGTGGCGATCAGGGTCTGGAGTTTTTCTGCGATCAGGGTGAAAACCCCAGTGTGCTCCAGTCCGCCAATCACCACAAAGAGGCCCATGAAGAAAATCAGGGTGGTCCATTCGACTTTCTCCAGAATCCAGCCAGCAGAAAGCCCGGTCATCAGGGCCAGGATGGTGCTGGTCAGGAGCGCAATCACACCGGCTTCCAGACCCAGCGGACGGGCAACAATGAACAGCACGATGGTCAGCAGAAAGATCCCCAGGGCTTTGAGCATCAGGGGCACATCCACAGGATCTGCCCTCTGGGATTCAAACTGACTTTTGAATTCTGCGGCTGAAAGCTGTGCTGTCAGATGGCCTGCACGTTTCATCAGCAGTTGCATCACCCCGAGGCCCAGCAGGAAAGCCAGCGAAGCGTAAGGGGCGACGTTGACCAGAAAATCATTGAAGCTTTTTGATGCGATGGACCCGATGATGATGTTCGGGGGATCTCCAATCAGGGTGGTGGTCCCTCCCGTGTTCGAGGCCAGCACCAGGGCAATCACATAAGGGATGGGATTGAGTTTCAGTTGCTTTGTGACCTGGATCATCACGGGCACCATAAACAGCACGGTGGTCACGTTGTCCAGAAAAGCCGAGAACACTGCGGTCAGCAAGGAAAACACCCACAAAATGCGGGTTGGGTTGCCCCGGGTGAGCAGCACTCCACGCCGTGCCACCAGACCGAAAAAGCCAGAGTGGCTTAGCACAGTGACGATGTTCATCATGCCAAAGAGGAGAAAGATGGTGTTGAAGTCGATGCTCATCCAGCCCTCTGCTGGGGTCAGGATGCCCAGGACCATCATCACCGAGGCCCCCAGCAAAGCAGCAATGGTGCGGTGGATGTATTTCTCCAGGATGATCAGCACGTAAGTGCCCACAAAGAGGGCCACCGCCCAGAGCCTCATCTCGTCTTGCGTCAGGTGCACCCCCAGGGAAGCAATGAGACCGTGTGCCTCGTTCATGGGGTGACCTTCATGGCGGCCTGCTGGCCCTTTCGGATCAGGGGCATCACGGTGAGGCCCTGCACCAGGATGCTGAACACCACCACCACGTAGGTGAGCACCAGCAGCAGGTTGCGCTCACTGTCCGCCGGGGGAATCGAGAGCGCGAGTGCAATGGCAATCCCTCCCCGGAGTCCACCCCAGGTGAGGATGCGGGTGGTGTACCTGGACAGGGTGTAGCGTTTTTTGAGCAGCAGCACCGGGAAGCCCACACTCAGGTAGCGGGAGAGCACCACCACCGGAACGGTGGCCAGCATGAGCGGCAGGCTGATGCCCTGCAAATCCAGCAGCAGGATCTCCAGTCCGATCAGCACGAACAGCACCGCGTTGAGCAGTTGATCGATCATCTCCCAGAACTGATCGACATGGTGGCGGGTCACGTCACTCATGGCGTCCCTTCTGCCCTGCTGTCCGATGATCAGTCCTGCGGCCACCATCGCCAGCGGACCAGACACGTGCAGTTCACGGGCCAGGGCGTACCCGCCCATCACCAGGGCCACGGTGATCAGCAGTTCCGGGATGTAACTGTCGATGCTTCTGAGCATCAAAAACGCCAGGTACCCGATGACCCCGCCAAACACCAGGCCCCCAATGGCCTCTTGCAAGAACAACTTCAGGATGTCCGCCCCTCCAAACGCGTGCTCTGCCCCGTGCCCTCCTCCGAAGGCCAGGGCGGCAATGACACTGAAGACCACCACACCGACCCCATCGTTGAACAGGGACTCCCCTGCGATGATGCTTTCCAGTTTGGGGGGGACCTTGGCCCGCTTGAGCAAGTCCAGCACAGCAATGGGGTCGGTGGGCGAAATCAGGGCACCGAACAGGAGGGTGTAAAGGAACGGCACGGACAGGCCAAACACATTCAGCAGCAGGTAGGTGAGGCCCCCAATCAAAAAGGTGGAAATCAGGGTGCTGAACACCGCGAGGACCAGCACGGGCGTGCGGTATTTTCGCAGCACATCCACATCCACTCCCAGGGCACCGGCAAACAGCAGAAAACTGAGGATGCCCTGCATCAGGAAGGTGTTGAAATCAATGTGGGCCAGCAGATCCCGGGCCACCGGAACCAGGTTGAGCCCCAGGCCCTGCAGGAGGAAAATCAACACCGAGGCGATGAGTCCCACCAGGGTCACCCCGATGGTGGGGGGCAACTTGAAGAACCGCGCGTTCAGGTAAGCGAAAAGTGCAGTGAGGGTGACCAGCACAGCGAAAGCATCGAGCAGTTGCATGGGGTTCTCCTTGAGCATGAAAAAGCGAAGACCGGTTGAACAGTCTCCGCCAGGCCCACGTGTGGAGGTGGGTCTCCAGGCCTCTCGGCCTCTTTGCTTTCATTGTAGGGGAAAGGCACGGCCTGGGCAAACACCTGCCTGTCCCGATCCATTTGTTGCAGCGCCCAAGCCTTTCATGACCTCACCCTGGCCCTGAACACCAGCAGGGGAACAATCAGCAGCAGGGAAACCAGAAAAAGAGGCACCAGCATGACATAAAGGTAATTCTGAGACCAGGGGTCATTCTTGCGGCACACCAATTGAGGGGTGCACACCACGGTCATGGGTTCTCCCACTGTGGCTTCCCCGGGATCCAGAGGGGGGTAGATGGCAACGTCCTGTCCATGGATGTTCAAGATGGCCACCATCGCAGTCCCGCCTTTGCCACGCTGCTCCACCCGCACCACGGTTGTGGTTTCCAGGTGCCGGGGTGAAAAAGTGAAGGTGAGTTGGTCATAGAGCAGGGGCATGCACATCCCCACAAACACCAGCACATTGATCCACACCCTCCAGTATGGCAATGGGTTCTGGTACCAGATCCTGCGGGCCTGGTCTCCCTGCAAGGTTCTTCTCTGTTGTGCCCCGGATGGTCCAGGTCGTCCCAGCTTCAGTTTTTCCATGGTCTGGTGTTCCTTTCTGTTTGGCTCAGGTCCCCATTTCAGGGGTAGGGCCTGGGCGGTGGTGGGGTCATGGGTGCTTCTTGACTGCAAAAAGACGAAGACCGATTTGAATCAGTCTCCGCCAGGGCCACATGTGGACGTGGTCTCCGCCTTTCGGCAAATTGTCTGTTTTCAGGATACTTGATTTTTGGGTGTGCCACAAGAATGTTCCCTGCGGTTTCTTGCAGGAAAACCCATAGACTTCATCGCGAACCTGTTCATCCCAGCAACCCATGATGTTACCTTAAAGCCATGAAGCCTTTTCGTACTCAGCTGTACCCGTGGTTCAAATATGGGTTTTTCATTGCACTTCTGATCGGGTCTTTTTTTCATCAAAACATTTATGTGCTGATGGCGGTTCAGTGTTTGCCGATTTTCTTTTTTCTGGAATCCTGGGTGCGGCACAGGAAAATGAACAGGCCTGTGCAGTGGTGGTGGTTGATGCTGCTCATCCCCCATCTGGGCCAACTCTACTGGGCATCAGGGGTGCTGGTCAGTGGGATTCCTCCGGTGCTTGTTGGACTTTACAACGAGGCACTGGGCTTCAGTGCCGACGGTCAGAAACTCCTTGTGGGTTCCTGGGAAGAAGTTCAAATCCATGACCTGAAAAACCATGTTCTGATCTCAGAAAACAAGCATGACGATTACATGGGGTCGTTTTACCAGCATTTTCATTTCAGCAAGGACAACCAGCAGATGATGGGTTTTGGCTGGCAACCCCACTACAAATTGGTGGACATGCATGGCGCGACCCTGGGATCCGAGGAGGACTTTTCCACTGCAGAGGGTCGTCCCCTGCTGTACAACGGGGAAGATTTTGCTTATGACCCGGACAGGAAAATCCTGACGGTGGATTTTCCAGGTGAGAAGACCCGGTTCTTCCACCGGGAGCCTTCAACAAAGGGGGTGCCGGTTTCTTTTTTCAACGCTGGTCACCCAGGTCGTTCAGCCTTTTTTCCCACGGGTTGTCGTGAGGTGGTTCGTGCTGCACTGAATGTCCAGCAGGAACGGTATGCTGTGTTTTGTGGTTTGGAGGGGGAAATCCGGGTGTTTGACACCAGAGACAGGAAATTGCTGCATGTCCTGCGACCACCAGACCTGCGGTGCCGGGAGTGGGTGAGGGACATGCAACTCTCTCCAGATGGCAGGGAACTGGGAGTGATCCATTCGGGGGAGGGTGGACCCTGGTCGTGGCTGCTGGATTTGAACACCTGCGTGTACCGCTGGGATTTAACCCAGAATCCACCCAGGGCGCATTCCTGGTGGGGGAATCAACCTGGGGCCATTGCTTTCAGTCCAGACAACTCAGTGGTGGTGGTTGCCAGCAGAATGGGGGCCTGGTTCAAGCGACGCTGAGAGGCAAGCAGGATGTTTGTCTCAGCTTCAACCAGAACTTGTCCTGACCCCTGATGGAAGCACATCAGCGAAGAAAATCTTCTGCAGGACGCTTTCATTTTCAGATTTGAGACATTTTTTCTCGAATCATTGCCTACCCTCTGATTGGCATGATGCCCAGGGAACTGGCCGGGGTGCTCATCAAGGCGCAACACCACTGCCGCAGCGACCACAAAACCTACCGTGGAATGCGTCTCCCTGCCATCGAGCATGAATACATCCTGATCTGGGAGAGGCGTGGAGTGGTGATGCTGGCCGCACTGAAAGACATCGGTGAAAAACTGAAAGGTCGGGCTTCTGGCACCTGGAAGAACATCGTGAAACTTGCCTTGATGGAACTGGGAGGGACGGCCAGTTTGCAGGCCCTGTACGATCAGGTCAGCAGAGGTGCGCCAGCGCGAATCCAGCTCAATCCACACTGGAAAGCCAAGGTCAGGCAGACGCTGCAGCTGCTTCCAGACGTGCAGCCCCTTGAAGCGGGAAGTTGGGGTTTCACGACCAGTTGAGGGATGCGAGACCCACGGGGTCTGGGCTTTCAGGCAAAGAAAAATGCACCCTGTAAAGTCCAATCTGAACCTTGAAAGCTGCTACTGTAAACAAGATGAATCGGCAAGCAAAGCTGTGTGTGACGTTGGAAGGTGGGACACTTTAATCATGCTGCACCTCAAAAAATGGTTTTTGGTTGGCCTCTTTGTTTTTTCGTCAGGACTGGTGGGTGCGGCCCAGGCCCAGTTGGAATTGGACCCAGAAAACCCTTCAGGGTTCACTGATGCAGGACAGCCTTACTACGAAGTCGACGGCTTTGCTCCCCTGGCCCTGGTGCTGGACTTCAAGGAGCATGTGTGTTTTCAGAGAGCAAGGATTCAACATGCATCTGGACAGATTTCCGATGCAGATGCGTACACCGGTGCAGGGCAGCACATCACGGATCAAATTCTGGTGCATTTTGATGATGATTTTGACTTCAAAGACAACATCAGCAACTGCTCGGTTTTCTACAACATTGTTTTTGATGTGGTGCGCGTGGCAGAAAACAACCTGAGTGTGGTTCGCTTGAACGGCACCCTGGAGGCCCACATCATCCTCAGTGTTGCTGGAGAATTTGTCACCCTCCCGCTGTATTCGGCGTCCCTTTACAAGACCCTTCTTTTCGTGTCGGGAAACGAGGAGGATGAAAGAGACGTGGTTCTGAATTCGGTCATTTCCATGGGTGGAAGCCTGGGTCGTGATTTCAGGTGGAGTTTCCAGCAGGAGGAGGCGGAAGCGCCTTAACCTGCTTTTGCATTTCGGCTGCGCGAGGGGTGTCCCTCGCTTTTTTGAGCAGCAGTGCAGCAAAAGGGGAGTTGTCACAATCCATCATCTGGTGTATACTAATGAATAGATAAGTTAAGAACGATCGGAGGAATGATGAAACTCAACCACACCACCCACCAGTTCAGCTGCCAGTACGCCACCCTCACCGTGAGGCAACACCACACCGGTGAATTCAGCTACACGCTTGTGCCCACAAACCCTGAGCACAGCCCTTTGCATCAACGTGGCGCAGCCACCGCAGAAGACGCCCGGGGACTGGCGCGAACAGCACTGTGGGACTACGTTTTGCACACCCTGGGAAAACAAAACGACCTTGCAGAAGTGCGCCGAGAAGTCGGCAGCACCAAAAAATTCCAGGTCATCGTCAGCCCGCAACCACGAGAAGCCGTGGTGACCGCCCTTCACCACCAGGAGCAACCGCAGTCCACCCAGATCCTGCTTTCCTGGCTGCGCAGGCGCCTGCAAAAATTTCGACTGCGAGACCTTGAAGCCACCCTCCAGGAACTCAGAACACTCGGCCATGTGCACAGTGAAGGAGACCCTGCCCTCTGGACCCTCACCCCCAAGCGTCCGGAGGTTTCACTCACCGAAGCCATCTTGCAGGTGCTCTCTGAGGCACCCGGCCCGCTGGATGTTGACACGATCCATCAGCACATCTGGCAGGATTACTACCCCACCAGTGAACAGTTTGTGCAAGAAGCCATCATGGACTTGCAGCAAGCAGCACAGGTGCACCTCACCAGCGGAGGCCTCCTCACGGTGGCTCCAACCATGGCTGTGGTCCCATGAGCTTCGAATTCCTGTTGCGCCATGAAAAGCCCCTCACCCTGGCCTTGATGGGCAGCCAGATGGGCGAGGTGTGTTACGAAGTGAGCTTGCTGGGCCTCAACATCTGCATCACAGATCACCTCCATCAGGTGCGGGTGGAAGTCCACAACTCCTGCCACCAGCGGCTGCTGCTGACCTGTGTGGGGTGCACCCCCAGAGAGATTCTGCATGGCCTCAGGCAGGTGCTCGCCGAACAAGAAGTGCTTCCCAACCAGTCGGTGTCCGAATTCATCGCGGTGCGACTCCAGGCCCACTTTGAAGTCCGGGTGGAGTCAGGGCGGGCCCTCTGGTGGCAAGTCATCGCACTGCAGGGTTACAGCGAAGGTGCAGACACAGACGTGCCCATCACCCCCACCTTCTCCACCCTGGGAGCCCTGGAGGCCCACTGCCTGCAGTTTTTCCCCAGGTACATGTTTGATGTGATGGACCTGGAAAAACAGCAGTTCCGGGGGTACTTCTGGTGGGAGAGCATCAGGGACACCCCGACAGAACCCTTCAACCCAGCCCGATTGGTCAAATTGAATGCGCAAGAAGACCTGCAGCACCTCCGGCAGGGATTTCTGCCCATTCCACTCGCTCAAAAACTGCTGCAGCACACCGTCACCGAAAAGCAGGCCTGGGATGCGGCACTGGATTTTGCCCTGGCCCACAACCTGGATGTGGTGCAGGTGGCCCACCAGGTGAGCCTCCGCTGCCTGCTCAAACACCGGCAGGTGGAAAGACAGCAGACGCTCGCCTCCTGTCCGACCCTGCCACTCAAAGGATGAAAGGAAACCATGCCCAGTGATGTGCTGACGCGCCATGTGAAGGTGCTGGGGGTGCTGGCCCAACAGGGTCTGCCTGTGGCGGAAACACCCGTGGTGGTGTTTGGTTCGGCGGCGTCCCTGTTGCTGCAGGCCCTCCAGCACCTCCCAGTGAGGCACCAACTGGTGCTGCTGGACCTGCAAGACATCTACAATTGCACCCTTGCGGTGGCCACAGCCTGGGGCCCGGCCCTGCAAATGGCTTTGCCTCACCTCAACATGGTGTACGTGAACGGATCGCCAAAGGTGCTGGAAGCGCTGCACCTGGCTTTCTTGACGCAGATGGCCCGGAACCGGCAGCCTTGCCGGGTGGCCCTGGCATACACCGCAGAGAAGACCCCCATGCTGCTGGGGGACATGCCTGACCACCTTTGGGACGTGTTTTACCGCATGTGCGTGACGTCTGGTGGTTTGACGGCAACCCTGTTGGGTGAAGTTGGTGTGGAAGCCCCCAGCAAGAAACTCACCGATCTGATCCAGAAGTACCCCCAATTGGTGCAGCGGGAAAAACACCTCCTGCAACATGGAGCCTGGGGTTACCGTTACACCCCGGTGGTGCAGCCGGATCAAATGCATGATGACAAGGAGTTTTGAATGATTCACCCTGACGTGTTGATCGAAGCTTTCGAATTTTACGCCTCCACCCAGAAGGTGTCCCATTGCCATCTGGAGGTGTATGTGAAGGAACAGCGGGCGGTGGTGGTGTGGACCGAATTGCTCTCCAATCCGGGCATGAGCGTCACCAACGCTGCAGAAGAACTTGCGGACGCCGTGGTGGAGTTGCTGAAGGATTTGATGTTCCAGGTGCCCAAACCGGTCTTCATTGAGCGGTACGATGCCCGCAGCTATGGGGATCCGGCAGACCAGGAGCGCCTTTCACGGGTGGTGCTTTCCAGGGATGCCCGGGGGAAGCACCGGGGTGCCAGCTGGGTGGCTTTACAGCTGCCTTTGCAACAGGTGCTGCAGGAAGAAATGGGCGTTTAGCAAGCATTGAATCGCTGTCAGGCATGATGTATACTAATAAATAGATAATTTACATTAGGCCCTGGAAAGAAGGTCAACATGCACCCAACCCTGCCCACACAAGCCCTCCCTGAATTGCCCAGCGGTGTCTACGAGAAACTGTTCAGTGACCCTTACCTGCCCAAAGGTGCACTGGTCCACGCCAGCCCCGGAGCAGACGGACAGGTTCTGGTCTACCACCTCAAAAGCAGCTACACCTACACCCTGGAGGACTTCCAGGGTCAGTTTCACCACCTGCCAGACGGAGAAGAAAAGCTTTCACAGCACACAAACCTGCTGCTTCAGGACATCCAGACCACCACCAGAGAGATCATGGCCCTCAGTGAGCAACTCCACCAGGCCCAGCCGTCCATCAACCGCCAGACGGGACAGAGCGAAGGCCTCGACCACCTGCCCATTCCCCGGGATGCCCTCAAAAACACCAAAGGCACCCTGCTGGCCGTGAATCAAAAAGTGGAAAGCCTCAAAGAAGACCTGGGCCGCAAAAGAGAAACCATGGAAGGCCTGATGCGTCAACGCATGGCCCAGGCAGAAGCCGCACTGGTGCCCATCCGCGAAATGGTCACAAAACTGGAGGAAGCCGTGTGGACGGTGGAACTGTACACCGGACGCCACGAGGAAATCGTGCAGCTGCTCGACGGCCCACCCGCGCCAGCCAGCACCCCCATCAGCATCCGCCAGCAGGTGCTCGCCATGGATGAAGAGGCCGCAGTGGCCGCAGAAACAGGAGGAATTGATTCACTTTCAGTTGAAGACTTCGACCAGTGGATCCAGGCAGACCCCAGCCACCTGCAGCAGATCCTGCCAGAAGTGAAAGGGGTGGTGGCCCTGGTGCCCCGCTGGAAAGACAAACACCACCAAGACAGCTACCTGCACGAAAAAGCCCGCGAAGGCAACAAACGCACCTACTTCCTGATCCGCAATGGAAGCCGGGTGTACCGCATTTGCACGGACTTCTTCGCAGACCAGACCCTCACCCCCACTGCCACAGAGTTCCTGGATTTGTTCCGCAGGTTCGATCACTTCAAAAACGAGTACCGCCAGATGGAGCCCGGCAGCAGGGACTACATGGAGGCCGAAAAGAAGCGCGACAGACGGCAACGCGATTACATGCGGGTGGCCTTGATTTTGCAAGGGCTCATTGACCGCACCGTGGTGTTCCACCCCCTGCCAGATCAGGGCGTGATGGTCACAGATCCCTCTGCCTACCAAGAAGGCCTGGTGGAGATCATTGCCGATGCAGAACGCAGCTTGCTGGACGGCAGTGAACGCTTCCAGGATTTCCAGGCCCGCATCAACGAGGACCTGGAACCTGGACGGCGCATCATGGGAAATTTCGGGTACAACTTCTCTCGCCTGCGGGACGACCATGACCGGCGTCACCCCCGCCTCCATCCGGACCGGGCTGAATCCCCTGACTCCTACACCCTGCACACCCTGGACCGTCGAGACCGCAACCAGCTGGTGTTCCTGTACGAACGCAAAGACCCCATCTGGCTGGCAGGCCAGGGATACGTGAAAGCCGAACGCCGGGCCTCCTGCCGGATCCGGCCCACCGACACTTTTGTGCTGGCCTTTGATCACCCGGAAGGGAAGTCACCGTGGAAAAACTGCAGGGGTTTCTGCACAGGCGCACCGAGCGCCACAATTACCTGGACATGTTCCCCCTGCTCAAAGCGCTGATCCAGCAGAAAAAACAAGAACAGGCCGAAGAAGAGCCATTCAAATGGCTGCTGGCCTCCCAGGCCATGCAGACCCTGAACCTCAGCGAGGAACAGGCGGCAGAACTCGTCCCGCTCAGCATCGAACGCTACAAATTCAAAAAGAAAGTTCACCGGGCGCTGGTGGAACAAGGCACCGGGTCCGAAGCCTTCTTGCAGTGCATGGCAGAACTGCAATTCCTGATGACCGAGCACCAGAACCGGCAGCACAAGCAGACCTCCGGGGTGTTTGATGCCCTGGTGTCCCAGGTGCTGGAAGCCCACCCTGAGGCGGTGCTGGTGGCGCACCGCAAGGGAGACGAATACGTGGCCTACGTTCCAGAAACCCTGGACGACCATGTGTTCATGCGGGTGCTGACCCTGACGTTCCGCAATGGCCATTTGAAAGTCACAGAAGACCTGCGCTGGAAGACCCTGATCAAAAACCACCACCGCTGGCATGCCCTGTACAGCACCGAGCGCCTGAAAGGCTGGAAGTTCTATGCGCGCGCCGATGAGCACCTCACCGACATGGAAATCACCCAGCTGGGCGGACAACTGACGGAGTTGTTCATGCAGCACCACTCCAGAAAAGACGCTTATGAACAGGATCACCGGATTCTGGCCGTCACCTTTGACCTCGATGAGCACAAATTCAGGGTCTACCATCACACCCTGAAGCGGTATGGCTTTTCAACAAAACTGCAACGATGCGTGCTGAGAACCACCCCAAAGGTCATCAAAGACAGTGGTGGGGTGCAGGTCACCCATTGGCACAACAGCCGGGACATGCAGGGCGAAACGCTGCCCTGGGAAGATTCTGAGGAGCGAAACCATTTTGGTTTCACGCGGCGGTGCAGGGAAAGGGTGTTGGACTTGCATGAAAGCCACCTGCACACCCTGCAGGAGCAGCGGCTTGAAGCCCAAAAAGAGCGGGAGCGCAGACAGGCCAGGGCACGCCAGGTGCAATCCCTGCTGACCGCATTGCACCAGCAGTGGTTGCAGCTGTTCTGGGAGCACACCCACGACAAGTTCATGCAGGAGTACGGAGACCTGACCCTCTGGGAGGGATTCAAGAAAATGATCCGTGAGCCATCCAGCCCGGTGTACCAGACGCACCGAGGCACCCTCGAAAAACTGCTGGGTTTCGTGCTGGACCACCAGCGGTGGGCAGGCCGGGTTGTGGAAGAAGTCCTGCAGGCCCACAACCTGCAGCATGGGGACGCTGTGTTGGATCTTCCGGAGGCCCTGAGGGCCTTGCGGGTGCCGGAGGTCAACGATGCTGTTTGAAGGCCTTGAGTCTTTCAGGACAGGCAAAAGAAGAAAGAGGGTCCCACCTTGACGCTCCTGCCCATTGGGTGTATACTAATAGATAGATAAATTATGATTCTGGTGCTCACAGAAAGGACCACACCATGCAAACCCACACCCCAGCCCGCCAAATGCCCCCCATCCAATTCCGAGATGTTGGACTCGAAGCCCGCATCCAGGGCAAAACCACCAAAGACCACACCAAACACCAGGTTGCCAAAACCGACCTGTCCAGATACTACGTGCTCATCGGCATGGCCCTCAAGAACATCCACTTCAGCGTCGAACAGCTCACCGAACTCTCCCAGGTGGCCCAAAAACACAACTGGCACGCCGACCAGGTGCAAACCTCCTGGGCGAAACTGCAACAGGAGGCCAGCAGCACCCTGAGGGCCGTGCTGGACACCCTCACCCCCATGGAAGTCTTTGCCGTGGTGGACGCCCTGGAATTCTACTGGACCGGTGAAACCCAGGGCATCACCGGCTTCAAGCGGGTTGGGCTCCTCAAAGCAACAGACTGAACCACCACGAAAGGCATGAAATTCGCAGGATCATAGGCTTTCGGGCCATCATCAGAAATCGAAGTGCTATCATTTCATCACAAAAAACGCTTGTCACAAAAGGGAGCATCATGAACTGGATCAATTTATTTGCCCTGATTGCATTTATGGCCACCACTTTGCTGTTCCAGAATTCAGTGCACTACGCCATCGCATGCCTCTTCATTTTGCTGGTGATCCTCGGGGTCAGACTCGCAGCAATGGAAAAGCCCCCCTTCGACCCCAACGCCTTCTTTTTCCTGAGCGCCACCACCGATGACAAAAGACGCGTCAGCCAGCGTGCCGCCCTGTTGTTTCCCCTGTTCCTCGCCACCAAAACCTTGCTGGTGCTCCAGCCCGTTCTGTACATCCTCAAAAGTCCATTTGAGGAACACGTGAATGCACGAACCTACCTGATGGAGCACCGAGAATGGCTGGTGTTGTTTTTCGTGTTCCTCATTCCATGCATGGTCCTGCAACATGGCTACTGGGATGACCTGCATGACCTGTACCGCAACCGCAAAGCCACAAAATAAAAGCAACAAGAAGGGTGCTATCATAGGACAGACTCAATCAGGAGTGTGCGAGTTCATATTTCCCCTCTGGTTTTCATGCCAGAGGGATTTTGATTTGTGCTTCACCGTGATACAGACGGTGGTTGAGGTGATGCTCACCAAACCAAATGATCACCCATCATCGCCCCAAGTTCACTTCAGCTCCCTGAACCAACGGTTCACTGTGCCTTTTGGAATCCCCAGCGCATCCATGATTTCACGGGTGCTTTTCCCAGCAGCATGCATCTGCAAAGCTTCCTGCTTCTTGTTCAGCTGCCTGGGTTTCACGTTCCAGCCGAATTCTCTGCTGGCAAAATTGCTCAGGCTGGTCTCCGGATAGCCGTACATCTGGTCGATTTTAGCGAATGAGCCCAGCCGGTCAAACTCCTGCTTCAACCATGGCTCACACCAGTACAGCGGCAAGTCCTCTTCCACCAGCTGCTCCACCGTCCACGATGACCGACTCCGGAATTTCGTGGTGGTGGCCAGCGGTGAAGCCTTGCCGAGCTGCCTGGCTGTGGGCCGCTCTGGGATTTCAGATTGATGCACGTCCAAAATGGCCATGGTGAACTGCTGGACCTGACCATGCCACACCACCCGCCAGACCAGCTGGTTCTTCTGCAGGTGGGTGATCCGCACCACCTTCACCCCACCGGCATTGTCCAGGGCCTGGGCGAGATCGATGTTGGAAAGGGCCTGCCTCACAGCCTCTCCACCTGTTCCTGTGGGGAGATCTTTTCGTCAATCATGGTTTCAGTCTACCTTTCAAAAAGCCCCCTGAGCATTCAGGGGGCGCAGTTTCAATGCCAGTTTTTGTCGATCCAGTCCAGTGCCACCGCAGCCTGCCAGTGGCGCAGCAGATCCTCCACGGTGTCCTCATCCAGCCCAGGGGTGTGCTTGCTGGAGTAGGCCCGCACCTGGTCGGTGTCCTCAAACCTGAGGGGATCACGCCCCATGAAGTTTTCCCAGAGGTCCGGGGACCAGCCCAGCCGGGCAGAGCGCAGTACATGGCTGTTCTGGGGCCGCTGCTGCAGGTCCGCAATGATGTGCCCCTGGCTGGTGTGCAGGGGCGCATGGGGGTAGCGGGTGCGTTCCACGCCAGCAGAGTGAGGGGATTTACCCCCCGTCACTGCAGTGCCTCTTTCAGGATCCAGTCCAGCACCTTGTCGCTCATGCGGGCCTGCATCAATGCTTCGCGCACCAACTGGATGTGCTCGGGGGTTTCTCCCAGCACCCGCTTGCGGATTGCCTCGGAGAAGTCCAGGCCGCACAAGGGGCTGCCTTTGCGGGCCAGGTTGTACTCTCTGGGGTGCGCGATGCCGAACAGGTGGCAGGCCAGGGTCAGTCGGGTTTCCACCTTCTGGAAGTTGGGCTGGGCCGTTTTGGAGATGCTGCTGCGGTAGAGGATGCTGTCCTGGCCGTACTGTGTGGCCCGCTTCTCAAAGTAACTGCGGATTCCTTTGAGGTCACTGAGGACCTGCATTTCCAGGTCGGTGAGCTGCTGGGCGAGGTCCAGGGTGTCTTTTTCGGTGAGTTCGGAAAGATTCATGTAGGCTCCGTTCAAGTTTTCTCTATGGGGTTTTTCATGGGGTGGATTGTTGGTTGGGGTGACGGGGTGGAGAGATTTCCTGCTCTGCTTCTATGATAACTTAAATTATTTAAGTTATCAATCGTATAAAAAACCCAGAGGAATGCTCTGGGACAGTGCTGCATCAATTTTGGCAATGAACCTGACAGGCAGAAGCCGATCAGGATTTAACCTGGATCTCCAGCTGCTCAGGCTTCACCTGCAGATGTGCCAGCAGCTCAGCGAACAGGGAATCCCCAAACTGGATGGTGCCGTTCACGGAGGACATGATGTTGTTGCGGCGACGGTACTCAGCCTGGGTTGTCAAACCAATGCTGTCCAGAAACTGCGGCATGCCCCCGTGTTTCTCCACAGCCAGTTTCTCGATCAGTTGCCCTTTCAGTCGAGCCAGGGGATGCCTTGCAGGGTTCTTGCGGGTTTTCATCAGGGGTCTCCCATCATCCCCACGAGGTGGGGAAACACTTCGGATTCGGTCAGATCAGGATGTGACCGGGGCGGAACACGTCATGCATGCGGGCGAGTTCCTGCAGCGTCCTTAGATTCTGTTTGATTTCTTCTGTGGCACAGGCGGCATCGCGGATGTGCACCGTTTCCCGCCAGACTTCGTCGAACGGCTCCCAGTGGAAGTGACGGAACACCAGGGCGTCCCCTCGTTGGCTGAGTTGCTGATTGTCCCAGTAACTGCCGTGCTGGTTGTTCCAGATCACCACGTCGCTGCTGTCGGTCTGGGTGGTTTCATTGCCCTGGACCACCCATGTGGCCACCATGCGCAATGCTTGCCGGAAAGCACGGGCCTGGTGCTCCTGGATTTCCCGTCGGGCTTCTTTCTCCTCCAGCTCCTGGATCTGCTGGGGGGTGGGTGCGCGGTGGTATGCGAACTGCACTTTTTCCCCTTCGTGACCGAGGAATTCGTGCCCGTACAGGCTGGGGTCGTTCTCGCTGAGTCTCCATTCCTTGCCGAGTTCGTAGTAGACGACCACCTGCCCCAGGTGGCGCACGGCCACATTCAGGGGTGGAACCTGCCTGCTGAGGTACAGGTGGCGGGGGTTGGGGGTCTTGCGGGGAGCAGGTGCTCTGGTGGGTTGCTGGGTCTCTTCTGCCAGGGCCTGCTGGTTGCTGCTGGCAATGCCCAGGATGGCCTTCAGGCGCTTGCGTTGCGGGGCACTGCCGTACTCGCTGATTTTCTCCTGCAGCAGAAGGGAGGGCTGCTGTCCGCTCTTGGCCTGTTGGTAAGCACGGTCCAGGTGGGGGTCCAGCAGGTCTTGCTTTTCCCTGAGTTCCTGGTCGGCTTTCTGCTGTGCAGCAGAGGCTTCCGCCAGGGCTTTTTCCTTGCGGGCAGTGGCGGCTTTGCTGGCCCGTTCGCTCTTTTTGAATTCGGGCAGGGTGTCCGCGATCGGCTGCAGGGCAAGTTGCTGGTAGGTGTCGGCGAGGCTGCTGGCTTTGATCTGGGCCAGGGCGCGTCCCAGGTCGCTTGCGAGGTCGTTGTGGCCCAGCATTGGTTCTTTGAACACGATGTTTTTGCCGCTTTTGCTGAGCTGGGTGGAGCCGTCAATCAGGCCGATTTCCAGCACATGCTGGATGAGGGCGCGGGTGGCCTTGGCGCGTTGCAGGGCAGGGCCTTTGGTGGCCTGACCGTCTGTGCTGGCGATGCTGGTTTCTTCGAGGTGATGGGCATGTAGGGTCATGGTTGCCGTCCTGTGCATGATTTTTGAATGGAGGTTCCATGCATGAAATCATTTTAACTTAAATTATTTAAGTTGTGAAGCCAATGTAAAACCCTGCGATGGTGCTGCTCCCACGGGTGGAGACCGGTTGTTTCAAGATGACCTGCGGCAGGTTGATCTGGTTTTGTTTGCAAAGGCGTCTTCCAAAATTAAGCAACTCAGGCGGCAATGCCTGAGTTGCACCTGTAAATCTTCTTATTTGATCGTGCAAATTACATTCACAATGATTTGTGTTACAACTTCAACCAAGATGCCATTCAAGCTGTTTCGAATCCACTCAGCATCATTTCCTGAAATTAATCCGTATGCTGTTAACGTCAAAGTCAGAACTGAAAGAATAAAAAGCCTTTTGGTATTGTCTTGTTCCATTTTCTGCCCTTTCCTGGAGTTGCTTTCAACATGCAACCAATTCACCCCTGGGGTGGCACCCCAGCAGTTCACAATTGATCTTTTCTGTTGACTGACACCTTCGTGTGATCGAAGGTGTGTATCGATGATAGCAACTTGCAACGTTGGACTCGGACTAAATCATTGAGCTGGAGCCGATGACTCAAAGAACTTTGGATTTATTCATGTTACTGAATGAAGGAGAAAATCCTTTGTCGATATATATAAAAAAACCTCAGAACGACTTCTGAGGTTGAAAGTGGTTCAGGCTCGGGGGCTACATGGCGTGCTTGATGATCACCAGACGGGTGTTGGTGCCGGTGCGCCGAAATGCGTCTGAAGTGGAAAAAGTGCCTTCGGGATTCTTGATCACTTCGGCTTTCACCTCACTGAGCCAGCGGCGGAACGCCACACTCTTCTGGTCGTTGCGAAAAAACGAACCCTCACACATCACGCTGACCAGCTTCCCACCTGCTTTCAGCAGGCTGTAGGCATGCTGCACGTGGCTGATGTCCTGATGCTTTTCAAAGGGCGGATTCATGACCACCCGGTCAAACACCTCCCCCCTGAACTCCATGAAGTCACCTTGCTGAACAGGGAAGCCTTTGAGGGTGAGGATTTCAGCCAGGGTGTGGTTGTGTTCCACGGCCTGCAGTGTTGCAGCGGGCTGCGTGGTGCGAATCGCCTCCAGAATGTCGCCTTTCCCTGCACTCGGTTCCAGCACATGCATCCCAGGTTCAATTTCTGCATGCCGGAGCATGTGGTGGATCAGTGGAAGGGGGGTGGGGAAAAAGCCAGGAATCTGACTGCCCACCAGTTGAAATTCCAACTCACGAAGGCGGCGGGTGCTGGCGGCTTCCGCATCAGGCAGGGTGCAGGTCGAAATGAACGTGCAGGCCTGCACCAGGGCTTCTGGTGAGGTGATGCCCAGTTTGTTCAGGGTCTCTTCTGTCATGTGCCCATAGAGCCGGTGCAGTCCATCCGCGCCCCGGTCCAGATGACCGGCCCTCCACAGCAAATCTTCAACTTGCTTGGCACGGATGATTTTTGAGAGGGCCAAGGGCAGGGTGCCGTTTCGGGCGGCCTGCGCCATGCTGCGCAAGATGGCCTGAACGCGTTTCTTTCTGTCGCATTCAGCCTGCTTGTTGGCCCTCATGGTGGCCCGCCTGCGTGTGAGGCCCTGGTGGGCAAACGCTGGGATGCCCAGTTTGAGGATGGTGGGTTCCATTTTCAGAGCCGACTCTTCCAATTTGTTTGCCTGTTTGTCGGATTGCAGAAGGGGGGTGCTGGGTGTGGGTTCGCTTGTTTTGCCGAAAAGAGGGGTGCTATTCTGGGACATGGTCTGACTCCTGTGGGTTTGGACTGGGTTCAACGAGCGCACCTGCTGACCGGCTTGGCGCTCGTTTTTCCTTTTTTCATTTTATCGCACCGTCATATAAAATTCCAGCACTATAAAAACAGTTTTCTCTCTTGGGAATTATAAACTTCATAAGCGTTGTAAAAATTTGGAGGATTATCCTTATTTGAAGGGGCATGAAAAACGGCTATACTAAAAGCGAGGTGAGCATGAAAAATTCGGAAAGGGTTATAGACGTTGGTCGAAGCGCTGGCACCATGCACCGCAGCCCGGCAAGCCTGAACTTCAACCCCAAACATGCACATGTGATCGTTCTGGACACCAAAAATCCTGTGTCTTTGGAGGCGATGGTGGGCCAGAAGGACCGAGCATGAATCCTGGGGTTTTCCTCTGGGGCAAAAAGGCGACCAGCAATGCCAGGCATGTGTTCCGCCTGCTGCTGGGGGCACTTTATGCACTGTCCATGCTGTTGGTGTATGGAATTTACCTGCAGCAGATCGATGGGGCCATGGTTCTCAAACTGGTGACCGATTTGGTGCAGACCCCCTGGGGACCGCAGGGGGTTTTGAAAGTGGTGCTGGCTTTGAGCGTATGCGTCCAACTTGTGCGCGCAGGCTTGCTCTATCACCTCAGGCGTGATCCGGTGCGCTGGCAGGCCTTGAAGCGTGCCCTGATGGGTTTTGCCCTGCTGGTGTTTGGGCTTGATCCACTGGTGTTTCTGCTCGTGTATTTTGTGATGTTGTGCCTGATGGATGTGATGCTGGAGGTGTGGGAGAGAAACCAGCAAAGTGCCGTGGAATACTTCCCTTCCTGATGAGGGTGCTGTAAACCGTGAACAGCAAGGCGGGGGATCCCGCCTTTTTTTGCGCTTGTGATGATCAAACCCATCAGGCAAAAGAAAAAAGTCCGACTGGACAGCGGCACCATCAAGGTGTATACTAATAATAAGATAAGTTATGGAGGTTCTTGTGCTGCACACCATCAACAAACGCATCAACAGCAAAAACGGTCAGCCCAAACTGTGGCTGGAAGGCCGCCGACTCACCCAGGTGGGTTTCTTGCCGGGCACCAAATACGAGATTTTTTTCTTGCCTGAAGACAAATCGCTGCGGATCCAGGCTGACCCCCAGGGCAAACGCGTGGTGTCCAGCCACCGCGACCAGCCCGTGCTGGACATCGAAAGCAAACAATTTGCTGGAATGTATGACCTGAATGCAGAATTGCAGATCCAGCTGACCCAGGGCCAGATCACCGTCAAACTGCACCCCCAAACACTGCAACAGCAGATGCGAATCCGTCAGATCACCGAACGCCTGCAGGCAGGGCTCCCCCTGCGCACAGCAGCCATGTACTTTGGAGCAGGACTCTTGGACCATGCCTTGCACAGTGCCCTGCAGTCCGCGCAGTTGCCTGCAGAATTGACCTTCATGGTGGAACGCGAAACCCGGTACGTGGATCATGCCTGCACCCACAACCCCCTGATCACCCAGGCCACGCACACCATTGAAGCGGACACTTTTGACCTGTTCCACCTTGACCTTCCCCAGGTGGACATCCTCACGGCAGGCATTCCCTGCACGGCCATCAGCAAAGCTGGACGGGCCAAACACCAAACGGCCCTCCCCGAGCAGCATCCGGCAGGCACCTGTTTTCAAGATGTGGTGCTGGTGGTGCGGAAAACGAACCCCGCTCTGGTGGTGCTGGAAAACGTGCCGGGATACCTGAACACAGCCGGTTACGCCACCCTCAAACAGTCCCTGCAACGGCTGGGTTACACCATCACCGAGCAGGTGCTCAACGGTCTGGAGCATGGGGCGCTGGAAGACCGTTCCAGACTGGTGGTGATTGCCAGCAGCCTTGGCATGGTGCAGGTGATGCCCGAAAGTGCAAGAGGCGAGACGGCCCTGGCCGATGTGCTGACTGAGGTTCCCATGGACAGCACCCGCTGGAAAGACCACACTCAACTCAGCAAAAAAGCCATCAGTGACCGGGCCGCAGGCAAGGGTTTTCGCATGCAACTGCTGCAGCCGCAGGCTTCCCATTGTGGCACCATCGGACGAGGATACGCCAAGCAGCGCAGCACCGAACCCCGCATTGTGCATCCGCACGATCCGCAAAAGAGCCGCCTGCTCACCCCGATGGAACATGCCAGGGTGAAAGGTGTGCCTTACGCTCTGGTTGAAGCGGAATCTGAGACGCTGCAACACCAGCTGTTGGGACAGGGGGTGGTGTATGGGATGTTCGTGGCGGTGGGGCGCGCCCTGGCCCGCAAAATGCAATCACTGCAGACCGCAGGAGGAGACCTGAATTTTCTGGGCATTAAAGAAAAATCGAGCAATAAAGGAAAACAGGGCATCTTATTCAGCTAAATGTTATGGGATTGTAATATTTTTTTGAAGGTGATATATTTTGATTGTGGACGGGGAATTGCCCTGGCACACTATCTCCACATTCGCATACTACCCAAGTGACACCCTGCAGGGTGTCACTTCCGTTTTGGCGTGAACACCAAATGGTGTCAGGAAGTGGACAAAACATGAAAAATGGTGTATACTAATAATCAGATAAGTTATTAAGGAGGCAGCATGAACACCTGTGCCATATGCGGAAAAGCCATCAACAAGAAGCCCATCGAAGTTCCCGGTGTGGGCGTGGTGGGCAGCGATTGCCACAAAAAAGTCCGGGGGGTGGAGAGCCTGCTGAAAATCTGGGGCCTGCAGGACCTGCTGAGTGGACTCACCCTCACACTGGTGCCCAGCGGAGACGCTTTCGTCTACCCAGAACGCCACCATCAAATCCTCAACCGCCTCACCCCTTACGGTCTGAAAGCCCGCATCTCCCAGCGCAACGGCAGGGATTACACCCTGCAAATCAACTTCAAAAAACTCCCAGACCTGCACCGAACCTGCGCAGAACCCCCAATGGCCTCCTGAAAGCTGAACCCCACGGTATACTGAGAACCAACACCGTGGGGTTCAACATGTCAAAGAACAACAGCAAAAAAGAACAAAACGCCCAGAAGAACCGCACCCTGTTCGCCCTGAAAACCAATGCGTTCACCTACCAGGCCCTCTCCGAACTGGCCCAGCTGGAAAACGTCACCCTGGGTGAAAAACTCAGAGAAGCCATCACCCACGAAAAATGAACCCTGTGTGCCCTGGAAGCACCCAAAACCCGGCCCTCTGAAACTGCAGGCCGGGTTGTTTTTTGGAAACGGCATCACCCAACAATCAAAAAAGCTGGGACTTCACTGCTCTGTCTGAAGCAGCAATTGCTCCAGATCGGCCAGCAGGCCGTTCAGCTTTTCTTTCTGGTCAGGAGACATCCTGGAGACCACCCGCTTGAATTTCTTCTCCACCAGGGCACGGGGCGAATCCTTTTGAGAAGTGGGCTTGCTGGTGAGTCGTGAAACCTCCTGGGTGAGGGCTTCCAGACCCATGCCCTCTTCCAGCACCCGCTGGGTGAGGAGGTTGCGCTGGTGTTCATCGGTGATCTGCCGGAGTTTCAAGGCATGCTTGTACGGAATGCGGTCTTGCCTGAGCAGGGTTTTGAGGTCTTCCGGGAGGGTCAGCACACTCAGTTGGTTGGCCACCAGTGAGTCCCACTTCCCAAAGGAAAACTTCTTGCAGATGTCTTCAAGGTAAGCCACCACCTCAGGGTCGGGTTGCCTGCGCTGCTTGTACAACAGCTCGGGAACATCTGCAGGATCCTTGCCAAAGTGCAAGGCCACCAGTTGCACCACGGCTTCCACCCGCTCAAAGGTGTTGAGGTTTTGCCGGAGTTCATTCTCGGTGAGGTTCAATTCGAGATCTGCACTCTCCGGTTTGTCGAGGATCACGCTTTTGATCTCAGAGAGACCAGCCAGTTTGTGCGCCCGCAAGCGCCTTTCCCCGGCGATCAGCTGGTAACGCCCATCGGCTTTTTTGCGGAGCACCACGGGTTGCAGCAAACCGTTTGCTTTGATGCTTTCGGCCAGGGCCTGCAAAGGTTCTTCCTCAAACTGGTAGCGGGTCTGGTGGGGGTTGGCATCAATCAATTCCACCGAGATGAACTCTGGAAGGGCGGTGGGCTCGGCAAGCACCTCTGCCTGGATGCCCGCAAGGGCACCAAATCCTGAACCCGCAGGTTTCTTTTTGGCGTTAATCATTCACATACCTCTCTGGATGCAAGTACCGGTCTGTGGCCAGGGAGATGAGTTCGTAGATGTCAAGGTCCGTGTGCACCAGGGCGGCATAATTGCGCATGCGATCATTCAGGTCCGGGTACAGGTAGCTCTGGAAGCGCCCCAGTTTCCATTCGGGTCCTTTTGGGAGAGGCAGGCCTGCTTGCAGGCGAGGTTCAGCCCAGTCCAGAAACGCTTTGACCGCTTCATTGAGCAGCACGTACAGGGGTTTTTTCTTTTTTGCTGCATGCACCGCCAGCTCTGTTTTGAGGTCCACATCCAGGTAGGTGTGCAGGCGCTCCTTGGCCTGGGAGGGTGCTGGCGCATCACCCTCTGCTGTCTGGCTGGCAAGGCCCAGCAGGTCAAAGTTCATGGCCCTGCGTGGAGGTTTAACCATGGGCCGCTGTTTGGTTCAGTTGCTGGACCAGTTCCTGCACCACCCGCTGGTAGTCCAGCCAGGCATTGACGGCATTGTGGGCGCGACCAGATGACTTCTGGATCAGGTAACCTTCACTGTCCACTTTGTACTCGCCATTGTCGTCTTTGAGGGTCTTATACACCCGGGCATCTTTGATGGGCACACCCTGGGTGGCTGCCTTTGAGACCGCTTCGGTGCGCCGGATGATGCTGGCAAACACCGGCAGTTTGGCGGCCACCAGTTCATCCTGTGCGTCTTTCCCATCGCTGTTGTGGGCAGGGGAGTCGGTGATCAGCACCTTGAAGTTGCGCACCTTGTGTTGCAGCAGGGGGGTGAGGGTGTCTTTGAGGCCTTCAACGCTGAGGCCATCTGGCTTGGTGGGAAGCACCATCAGGGTGCTCTGGCGGGCCAGGGTCACCAGTTCTTCAATGTCTTCACTGCCCCGGGTGTCCATCACCACATAATCCAGTCCCTGTTCTTGCAGGTGTTTGGGGTTTTGTTCCAGTTGGCGGCGCACCTCTTCCCATTTGCGCACCTGGAGGCCCCACGGGTAGTCAGGGTTGCGGTGCAACCATTTGTAGCTGGCGGAAAGGCCGACGTCTGAATCAATCAGGAGGACCGAATGGTTCAGGTCTGCGAGAATCTTGGCAATGCTCACTGCGGTGGTGGTTTTGCCGACTCCACCTTTGATTCCTGCCACGGAGATAAATTTCATGGTTCTAGTATACATGGAATTTTGGCTTTGTCTACAAGACTACTTGTAGCTTTGTAGCTAAAATATACTTGGTATAATATGATGGCGTAAAGAAACCCCCATGCGGGGGCCGGTCGAATTCGGATCTCAGTTCACATCAACTGCTCAAAGCAGGAACCACAGCCGCCTCAGCAGACAGTTGAGGCAAGCGCAATTGGCGGTGTTTGGGTTGCAGGGTGTAAAGGTCCTGGGCGGCATCGTAATGCAGCTCAAGAGGAGCGAGGGGCGTGGTGTTCAGGGCGTACTGGGTGACTTCCAGATTGAAGCCCCCACTTTTTCTGACTTTCATGATGCTGTGAGCAGCATCCAGCATGCTCTTGTCCACTGCCACCATGACCTGCTGGCCATGGATTTGTCCGGTAAAAAAGCTTTTGTTGTTCATGTTTACCTCCAGGATTCGCAACTACTGAACAAATGATACCGATTCGTTACATTTGCAGCAGGACAAATTCACCTCCAAAAGCACCCAAAAAACGGAAATTTGTCCGAAACTTTGTCATCAGCCAAGACATCTTGAGGACTGAAAAATTCTCCTCACAGGCTCAGGGAAAACCCCGCCTTCCACAACAAAAACCCTGCAACCAAAAAAGCCCATGTTGCGCAGGAATTGCCCAAGTATGACGGTCAAAATTCATTTAATGCTGCAAACAATTGAGATTGAATATACTGTAACATGAAAAACAACAATGCACCCATTTTTCTATGATGCTGCGTTGCAATGGGAGGAACAATGAACAACAAGACCCCCTGGCTCATCCTGGCTTACATGGGCCTTCCTGCAGGAGCACTCGCCCAGATCCAGCCCAACCAGCTGGACCTCCCCCTGGTCAGCGTGGGCAACAAAATCACCCACCCCTGGGATGCCCTGCGAGACGACTACCAGATCACCATCCCTCCCGAAATGGAAGGGCAACCCCTCACCATCGAAATTTACTCACCCGGACTGAACAAAAACGACTACAACCCCCAACGCACCCGCACACCAAAGCAGCTGGGAGACGAAAATTACAGCAAAACAGAAGCGGCACTCACCACCTTCACCTTGCTGGGCCTCAACCAGACCGCCATTCAACAAAAAGCATTCACCACCGCAGAAGGCCACCTCTGGGTGCCGTTCTACCAGGGCATGCTGCAAGCCGGAACCTACACCCTGAGCGTCAACACCAGAGGCAACGCCAAAAACAGCTTCAAACTGAGGGTCACCCCAGGCATCCAGGTCAGCACCCCGCAGGTCAGCATCAATGCCCCCTCCCTGCCAGGGGTGCCGCAACGCGTCGGACGCTTCACGGTTGAAAAAACAGACCAGGGTGCCACCCTCAAAGTCAGCAATTACGACGCAGACGGCAGCATGTCCGAACTTTACCTGCAAGGGCCCCAGGGAGAACGCATTCCCCTCACCAGCAGCCCTTCCAGGCAGTGGGCAGAAGACACCGTTGCGCTCGGCAGCAACAGCGCAGGCGAATGGCAACTCTTTTACGTCAGCCACAGCACAGCGCAATTCTCCAACGCCCTGCGAATCTCCTTGCACATCCAGCCAGATGCCAGGCAGGCAAAAGAGGAACACGTCCTTCCACAATGCAGTTCCCTGCTCAGGATGAACACCCTGAAAACCACCCCGACCAGCTGGATCACCCCCAAAGTGCAGTGCACACCCACCCCAACAGAGGTGACCGCCCCCATCACCCTCAAAAGCAGCGAAGCGCAACACACCACCCTGGAATTCACGGTTGATGGACACCTGAGGGCACAATGGCTCACCCCACCCAGCCCCCAGAGCACCACCGCTGAACTGGGCATCACCCTCACCACACCGCACCTCTACGAATTGCCCTTCAAAGCCCACCTTCAATTGCCCGCAGGGTGGCACACCGAAGACCCCACCCTGGAAGGCATCGTTGGGGGATCCCAGGCCCTGCAAAAAACCTTCACCATCCGCTCGGAGCTGCCCCAGGAGATCTTCGGACAAAGCACCCCCACTCCCATGCTGACGCTGCAGGACCAACACCAGCAAAACCACCCCCTGCTGGTCACGGCCTACACACCACTCAAAGTGGATGCCCAACTGGAAAAACCCATCAAGCCCTCCCAGCCTGCCATCCCCATCAAACACCTCGTTCCCCTGCACCTCCCTGAAACACCCATCCACCTCAAAAAAGGAGAACAGCAGCAGGTGAACACCGAGGTGACCACCACCTCAAAGCTCCCCACCCCCGTCGCCATCAAAGTGAGCCTGCCGGAGGGCCTCACGGCCAGTGGTCCCCAAGAATTCAAAGGGGTGATTCAGCAAGGCAAACCCCTGAAAATCCAGCTGGGCGTGACGGCCCAGCAAAACATTCAATCCAAAGCTTTCCTGCAACCCACCAGCGAACTGCACACCGTCAAACGCCAGGTCATCGGCATCAGCCAGATTGTTCCCGGTGGTCACATCACCACCAGCAAAGAAATGCATCTTGATGTGCCGGACCACAGCGAACAGCTCATCCTCACCGAGACCCTGCCGCACGGAGCAAATTACGCTACAGAAAGTACGATAGTTGACGGCATCCCAGCAGCAGAACCCGAGCAGGTCGGAAAAAAACTCATCTGGAAAATTCCCGTTCAGGACAAAAGCAACATTCAAGTCCAATACCAGATCGACCACAAACGGTACACCGACGTGGCCCACCAGCTTCCCGCAGTGGCCACCCTGACAGGTACAGACCTTCAGGTGCTGCAAGGCAACCCTGCCCTGGTCCAGCAGGCCCTCGAAGACCTAAAAACACCCACCCCACAGGTGGAAGTGCACCCCACCCCCCTGGAGGAGACACCTCCACCCGCCCTACAGCACATCGAGCAGCAGGAAGACGATGAAAGCTGGACTTACAGCCCAGTGACGCACTCCAAAACCTACGGGGTGACCATGGGCGCAACCCAACCACGGACCACACATGACCCCAGATGAACGCAAAGCGGTCAGCGTGGCGCTCGGGCTCACTGTGCTGATCATGGGTTGCATCCTGGGTTTGATGCCCGCCAAGTGCATCGCGGTGTTTCAACAGGGATACCACCAGGTCCAAGGGCCACCCACAGCTCAGGTTTCCCACTGGCCCACATTTGATGCCCTGATGTGGGGCTTCATGCTGCTGAGTTTCACGGCCTGCACCCTGCAAGGGGCCATTCAAAGCCTACTGAACCAAAACCGCAAAGTGGGTCCGATGCTGCGCACCTTCACCCAAACCCATCCCGCCCTGCTGAATTACGCCCTTCGACTGATGGGCACAGCAGGCACCACCGGACTGCTGTTCTGTGTGCTGTATGTGGTGATGTACCTGCTGGGCATGTTGTTCCAGGCGCTGGGCATCCACGTGCCGGTGCCAACGCCTGCACCCCTCGAAGGTCAGCTGCGCCATCTCTTCAATCAACTCTGAAGGCTGCTGGACACAAACCACAGGGCAAGCAACAGCAAGCCAACCACGCCACCAATGACCCACCATTCCCGGTGGGTCAAACCCAGAACCACAGGATCAGGAAGGGCTTGCAGCAATTCATCCCGCTCCGGACCGGTGATGCCAGCCTCATCACAAAACCGCACAAGGCGTTCCTGCTGTCCCAGCACACTGCGTTGCAAGATCTCCCGCATCCAATCGCGGTACGTCTTCCAGTGCACCAATCCAGCACTCAAGACCACCCAGAGCCCTACGAAGGCAATGCACCAACCATGAGATGCCTGGATCAGCAGTGAAAGCAGCACCAACAACCCCAGGACCTGCACCAGCATGATTTCCCGGGTGATGTCCTGCTCTGACACCACATTGCCTCCAGGTTGCTTCATCCTTGACCTTTGAGTTTCTTTTGCGCGACGGCAAGGCGGGCCTGGAGTTGAGCAGCACTCACCCCTTCATGGTTGCTGAAACGCAGCAATGGCAACCTGGCGCTGAGAAAAATCTGGTTTTTTTGCTGGTCCCAGGCCTGCTGCCTGTGGCTCTGGTGGCTTTTCCCATCCAGCTCAATCGCATACAGCAATTGCCCCGACTGGTTGACCACCAGAAAGTCCACGTGTTTGGCCCCCAAGGCTCTGAGGTGCTCGGAATCAAAAGAAAAATCGAAAATGTCACGCAGGCCAACTTTACAGAGCACCATCACCTGCTGGTGCCGGAGGGCATGACAGAGCTGCTGGTAGAACTCCAGCTCAGCCCTGGAGAAAAAACCCTTCTTGACCCTGAAGTGCAGATGGGATCGGGCTGGCCGCAATGCGGCCAGAACGCACACAATCACCATCACCCCCAAAAAAACATAAACCCATGTAGGCATGATAACAGTCTAGAAAAATATAACCGAGTAATCAATGAATTTTTTTATGATGCTGCAAAATTGTATAATGCTCACGGAGGTATCAAGCAATGCTCAATTTTAGGACCCTCAAGTTCATCAACGCGGGTGCACTGACCTTCACCATGGCCACCACCCTCATCTTCCTCAACCAGGCCTGGCAGTGCACCCAGATGACACACTTCAAAGCACACGCCTTGAAAACCTGGGATGCATCCCTGAAACAAATCCTCACCCCCCACAACCCCGAAGCTCTCGACGGCGCCCTGCAAGGAACCTTCCTGCAAGTGTCTGGATGGGGTTTCGGAATGATGGCCCTCGGATACCTGCTGTGGGCCGCCTACCAGCACCCCAGTGTGCAGCAACGACTCCAAACCACCCTGGCCAAATGGAGAAACCAGCACCCTCCCGTCCTACAGGACGAAGAAAAAACGCAACTGATCCAGCAGCACAAGGTGCTCAGCAGACTCATTGCCCTGCCCCTCTCCTTCTCGCTCTTCCTCTGGTGCTCGTTCTGGTTGATGGCACATCTCGTGGAAATCGTGACTTACATCGACATGGCAAAGGCGTACTTTCATGACACCCAATCAAAAATCGGGATGCAAGTTGCATACCTGCAAGGCATGATGGTCCTGGGTGAGATTCTGCTGTTTTTCGTGGCTGTGCTGGGAGGCAGTCGAGTGCTGAAACTGGCCGTTCCCTGGTACGGCACCTACCTTCAGCAGCGGCCCACCCGCAGCCTCTGAGTCAGAACCCCAAAAAGGAAAATCATGCAAAACCCACCTGGACACCCATCAGGGGGTTTTTGCCTGTCAAAAGCCGCATTGATCAAACCCAATGTTGCCGTTCAAGTGTAAAGGGTTGGCATGAAGAAACCTGCAAGTGCTGCTTCGTTCTAGCCACTTCAACACATTGAGATACAGGCTCAGATACAATTCTCGACAATGCAACCCAAAATGTGGGCTTGCATCCACACAAGGAGACCCATGCAGAAATTATTGATGACCACAATCCTGCTGCTCAGCCCGGCCCTGGCAGCCAAAAACCCCTCGGTGATCACGGTCGCCCACGCTGCCGACTGGAGCACCCTGGATCCCGCCTACTGCTACGAAAACCTCTGCGGAGAAGTGTTGCAAAACACCCTGGAAACCCTGGTGTTTTACCAGGGCATCTCTTCAGACCGGTTCAGTGGCCTCCTGGCCCAGAACGTGCCCACCAAACAAAATGGCGGCATCAGCCAGGACGGAAAAACCTACACTTTCAAACTGCGCAAAGGCCTGAAATTTGCGGACGGCAGCCCACTGACCGCCAGCGATGTCGAATACAGCTTCAAACGCCTGCTGGTGCACAACTGGGGCGCAGCCTACCTGCTCAGTGAAGCGCTGTTCGGCGACACCGACGGAATGTCCGCCAGTGGAGCCATCAAATTCAGCGACCTGAATTCCGCCATTCAGATGGTGGATCCACAAACCATCGTCTTCAAACTCAAACGCCCCTTCGCTCCGTTCCTGGCCATCCTTGCCACCCCTTACGTTGGAGCGGTGTACTCCAAGCAAGCCACCATCAAGGCAGGAGGATGGGACGGAACCGAAGCCAGCTGGCTGAAAGCCAACGCGCAGGAAGACAAAGACAGCATCTTCCAGAAAACCATTCCGCTCGGCTCAGGACCATACCAGCTGGAACGTTACGATGTGGGTCAGAACATTGTCCTCAAACGCAACCCCAACTACTGGCGCAAACCTGCCAGTGTGGAACGTGTGGTTTTAAGCAACGTGCAGGATCCAGCCACCCGGGTGCAACTGTTCTTGAATGAAGACGCCGACTTCGCCTCCATCCCAGCTTCGCAGTACGAGCACATCCTGCACAGTGACCCCACCCTCAAAGTCAGCAAGCCAGTGCCTGCCCTGGGCATCGACATGCTGTACATGAACCAGAAGATCAGCGGTCAGGGCACCAACATCCTGGGAAGTGGGCAGCTGGATGGCAAAGGCATTCCCAGCACCTTCCTGAGTGACGTGAATGTGCGCAAAGCCTTGGCGTTCAGCATGGATTACAGCGCTCTGGTCAACGATGTGCTGCAAAAGCAGGCCATCCAGATGAACAGCGTGCTGATCAAAGGGCTTTACAGCAAAGCCGGGCAGAAGAAGTACACCTACAACAAAAGCAAAGCCATTCAGCATTTCAAAGCCGCCTGGGACGGCAAAGTTTGGGAAAATGGCTTTGTGCTTCCGGTGTACTACAACTCTGGAAACCCTGTGCGCAAAGCCACCCTGGAAATCTTGAAGGCCAACGTTGAAGCCCTCAACCCCAAATTCAAAATCGAAGTGCGTGACCTGCCCAACAGCCAGATCCGCGCCATGCGGGCATCAGGGCAGATGTCTTTGTGGGCAGGCAACTGGGCCGCAGACTACGGAGATGCCTACAACTTCGTGCAACCGCTGCTGCACTCCAGTGGAACCCTGGCCAAAACCCAGAGCATCAAAAACCCCAAAGTGGATCAGCTGATTGAGCAGCTTTCTGAAGAGACCAACAGCAAAGCGAGAAATGTCCTCTTGAGCAGCATCGAAAAAATCGCCTTCGATGAGGTGCTCGGGCTGCCCACCCACCAGGTCATCAACGTGGAGATTCAGCACCCTTACCTCAGCGGTGTGGTGTATAACCCTGTTTACCCAGGATACTACTACTACACCATCAAGAAGCAGTAAACCCACCAACTAAAAACAGAGGAGTATGCTCCCCTGTTTTTTTATTGACCTTCAAAAAAATATAATGCATCATTAAAATATGACGCACCAGAAAAATCAGGCATCGTATGATGGATCAGGAAAACCATCGGGCCTGCAAAGCCACTACCTGCTTTGGCACTCCATTCTGGAAAGCAAAATCATGCTTGCAGATGGAGATGGAAAAACCGTTCTCTCACAAGCAAGAGGAGAACTGGAGGCCCTGGGGGTCACCCCGGAAAGCCAGCAATACTGGTACCTCGCGGTGCAGGTGCAAGACGACGATGGCGGCGCAGAAATCACCGATTTTGTCCCCATGACCTGGTCAGAAGACCTCCTGCTGAAATGGTTCAACGATCCACCTCAGGACATGAAAGACCTGCACTACCACAATGGAAAACTGGTCAATGGCTTTGACTACGAACTGCAGGTATGGGTGGTCAACGGCATTTGCGACCATGTGGGGCTCAACCGGGAACGTTTCGGTGGAAAACCCTGGGAGACAGCCCGTCTGGAAATGCTGGGTGAAAAGCTCCACCACAGCCTGCTGCTGTTTGAACTCAGCGACCTCGGATACACCAACCAGTTGCGGTACGTGCGGTGACCCTGCACCGACTGAAATCCCTTGAATTCATTCGCGTGTACCTGGCCTGGAAGCGCCATTTGACCTTCTCCCAGACGCAAATGATCACCACCATTGAATGCTTTCTGGCTGGACTCATTGCCGCAATGGTGCTGGGAGTGAAGGTGCTCAGTGTGCTGTGGAACCGCCACTTTCTGTTGTTCTATGCCTGCTGCAGCCTGCTCGGTGGCATGATCTGCTGGAGGCAAAAGGTCATGCGGTACTGGCATGCCCCAAAGTCCCACCCCTTCTTTGAGGCCCTCTTGGCGAAGGTGCTCATGGGAGCCGGAGTGCTGGAAGGGATGGTTTACTTCTGCTGCCCATTGAGATAGCACCCAACAACACGCACAGCGCTAAATTTATAGTGATCAAAAATCGGTTGATGCTCAGGATCAACCGATTTTCTTTGAAATAATATGACGCTCAAAAAATGTATAATGATCTCGAAAAACCTATTGCTTTAATTTCGTTTCAAACCAGGAAAACACTCCAGGCAAGAAAAAACAACCCACCGAAAGGACCCAGCCATGAACGTCACCCTGATGAAACACTCCGAACCCCCTGCAGATTTCCCCAAGCTCAAGCCCTGGTGGAAAACCCCCACCTTCCTGATCAGCCTGCTGGTGGGCGCAGGAATCACTGTATTCATTCTGGCCTTCATCAATACCGCACTCCAACTCACCCCGGCTCAACTGCTGCGCTACCCACCCGCCATCCTGCTGACCCTCACAATCATCGGCTGGTCATTCGGATTTGGTCGGTCAGAAGGCATGGAAGACGCCGAAACGCTCCACTCAAAACAGATGGTCGAGTGGTACCTGCAAAACCCACAGCAACTGTTGAAAGCTCTGGAAGGCCAAACCTTTGAAGACAAAATCCTGAGCACCGCAAAACTGCACATCCTCCACGCCACAGGAGACGGGTTGTTTGCCACCATCGTGTGCCAGAAAACCCCAGAAGAAATGCTGGAAGTGCACTGCAGGTTCGACAACCAACCCACACTCACCAAAGTCACCTCACGCCAAAAGGAAGAAATGAAAACCTACTTCCTGCAGCACAACCGGGACGTGTACCAACGCCTCTACGGCACCCCAGACGTCTGGTGAAAGCCAAAAAAGAAAGGAACCCATGAACCTCACCGCAACCCCCAGCACACAGGGAAGCATTTCCCACGCCCTGCGCGGCCTCATCCAAAACGCAGTGCGGTCAGGAGCCACCAACATCCGGGTGGACCTTCACCCAGACCGCACCCTCCTGGGCCACAACGGAACCCCACCCACCCGAATGGAAGACCTCCTGAGTGTGGTGGGAGAACCCAAAGACTGGTACTCCGCACACCAAGACCTGCAAGCCCTGCTCAACCCCGAATGGTGCACACAAATCCGGGTCAGCACCCCCACGGCCTCAGCCATCCTCAACCCCAAAACCTCCGAAACGCTATGGACACCAGAGGCGAGCAGCACCAGCATGGAAGGCACCTGGTGGCAAATCCACGGAGACAACACCACCCTCACCCCACAATGGCTGAACCAGTGCGCGGGATTCACCGACGTGGACCTGCAGATCGGAGAAACACTGCAGCCAGCACCCACAAAAGGAGCCCTGGTGCTCTCCAGTGAACTGCTCGATTTGCACCTGTACACCATCGATCCTGATGAAAACCAACCCGGAGACCACCGCAGCCTGCACCTCGGCTGGAACCTGATTCACATCGGAAGTGAAAGCTGCCTGCCCTTCACCGAAATCTGGCATCAAGCCTGGGAATCCCTCAGCGAACTGGGCCGCCCTGACCTGCAAGACCTGCTGATCCGCATGCATGTGGTGCTCACCCCAGAAGGCCAGCGCCAACTGCTCACCCCATCCAGAAGCCCCATCCCTGCCCACCTCAATGAAGACCGGCTGCTGCAGGAACTGAAACACACCCTCAAACAACTCCCTCTGGCCCTCGCCACACAAGCGCAACCCGTGCTTCTGCAAGTGACCCAAGGCATCACCCAGACAGAACTGCAGCAGCTCAGCACCCAGCACAAACTCCCCATCGACTGGCTGGAAGTGGAAATGGTGCGTGCCGGATGGCGCAGTTGCCCAGAAATTCAGGTGGACATCCACACCGGGATCCCACAACCCCACCAGAGCTGGCACCAGCAGTACCAGACCAGCCCAGACATCCAGGCCGTGCTGTGCAACAACCTGACCCGCACTTTAGGAGCACCCAGCTTGCCAGCCACACTGGCCCTCCCAGAGGATCCCATCACCCTCAAAACCACTGACCTGCCCCTTTACCTCAGCACCGAAGGCATCAAAATCACTGACGCTCCGAAAGTGCGGGCCTGGGTGACCGATCCCCGGAAACGTCAACCCTTGCTTGCCCTCGTTCAAGGCCTGGTGGTCTGCGACGAAGACGAAAGCTTTTTCACCGAAAGCAAAGACCTGCGCACCGCCGAAAACCTCCTCTACCTGGCCCTCGCAGCCGCCCCATGAACCCAAGGAACCCCATGAAACACAAACTCCTGTTGATCCCCCTTGCCCTCAGTGGACTCGCTTCCGCTGCCACCCTCGAAGAGACCCTGGCCAAAACCCGACTGCAACTCTCCGGCAGCCTGGAGTTCCAGATCGCCCAGCAGTACCCTGACTACGCCGGATATCTCCCAGGTTCCAATGGAACCGCTGGAAAGCTCCACCTGAAGGCCTCTTCCATCACCAAACAGCAAACCACTGCCAATTTGAAAGCGAGTAGTTACAGCAAGCAGAACTTCCTTTCCGACATTGCAGGTGCTCAGGTTCTGAACGTCACCTACAGTTACAGCGATCTGGTGACCACCCTCGGTAAAATCCGATACCTCAACCAGAGCAAGAACTGGATCACCAGCATGACCATCCGGGCGGACCTCAACAAAGTGGAACTCATCTTGAAGACAGCCAACGATGCCACAGCAGTGAAGAGCTGGCTGACCCAGAACGCTGTTGCAGCCGACAGTTACACCGTCAACACCACCAAAACCCTGCAATTGTATTCCGGAAAAAGCTCTACACCCAACTACGGCACCATCCACGAATGGCAGCGGCCCTTCCTGATGGGCACCCGCATCATCAGTGATCCATCGGCAGAAAAAAACCCTGAGAACTGGTGCAGCGCAGGTTACATTGCTGCTGGACAGGTCAATGGCCAGCCCATGTACGGCTTCATCACGGCCCGGCACTGCATCGCATCAGACACCCAGGAGATCTTCCAGAAATTCATGTTGCGCATGCGGATGTTTCAACCCGACCGCAAAGATGAATTCCGCAACCAGATCAACACCGGTTACAACAACGACTTCATCTACAAGCCCAAAGAAGGCAGCGGACTGGACGCTGTTTTTGTTCCTCTGCAGAGCACTGGACTGGAATTGAAACTGCCCATCACCGACCCCAAAGGTCCCACCATCCGGGAATTCAGGGTGGTGAAAGGTGCTTACGCCGAGCCGGGAGGCTTCGAGAACCTCGCCCACCTTTACCACACCGGACAGACCAGCTACACCAAATTGCTCTACAAGGGCATGGATTTTGACCGGGTGTACCCCATGATCGTCAACATGCAATACACCGACTACGCAGAATTCACCAAATTCCCTTATGGCTCCATCCCCAAATATGAAATTGACACCGTGATGTACTGCTTCAATTACCTGCCGTCTTACAACACCACCTATGACCTGATCAACCCTGGGGACAGCGGAAGCCCTGTCTATGACGCAGACACCATGACAGCGGTCGGCATCGTCAATCTGGGTGTCAAAGACTACGTCAACCAAAAATTCTCCATCTGCATGCAGGACTGGAAAACCATTGCCCGAGACCTTTCGGTTTGGATGATTCCAGCTGCTTACTGAAGCTGCACCACATCGCCACCTCTCCTTTGAAGGGACGTTCACCACATGAAAAAATTGTCCATCCTCACCCTCACCGTGCTCCTCACTGCCTGCAGCATCCACATGCCCGGATCCAGCAAAACCAAAGATCAACCTGCGACAGTGAAAGCCCAGATCCTGGATTTCTACCATGATGCAGATGCCCTGGCCGTCAAGCTGGAAGCAGCCACCACCGCAGCCAGCATGGGGGTCATGAAGCAAAGCCTGGATGACCTCCCAGACGGCCTGAAAAGCCAACTGCTGGAAATCCGTTCCCAGACCGTACAACAGCACCCAGAAGTGCAAGAAAGCCGGGTGTGGCTCAGCGAGAAAATTCAGCTGGTTTCAGAAGATCAGGCCACCGAAGTGACAGAAAGTGTGCTCGGACTGTTCACCCTGAGCACCGTCTCTGAAGTGGACGGGCATCAAGCCTGGCTGGCCCAGATTGTGCTGGACATGGAGAAAATGCAGGTGGTGGATTACCGCATCAATTCAGACCTGTCCCAGCCTTTCACCCCTGCCTTCATGCTGGTTGCCCCCAAGCTGAACGAACCACCCCTCTTGAGGCGCGTGTGGGACGGCTCGATTTCCCAGTAGGGCAAGACGGGCAGCTTCAAAACCAAAACCATTGAGTTGGATGACGATGGCCAGATTGTCAGAACGTTCTGATGTCCGGCTGCTGATCACCGGAATGTGTGCAGGGGGGGCTGTGCTGGCGTACAGCCTCCCCTCCCTTTTCTGGTTGGGCTTCTTTGCGCTGCTTGGATTCCTGTGGCTGCTCTCCAGATGCCGCACCTTCTGGTGGTATTTGCTGATTCTGCTGGTCCATTATGCCGTTCTGACGGTGCACAGCATGTGGGGTTTCTTTCTGGACGGGACGTTCACCCCGCTGCAGTCGGTGGGAGTGGTGCTGCTGGCCGTGCTGTACAGTGCTGTGCTGGCCGGGGTGCTGCACTTCACCCGGACGCTCCACCGGAACCAGCTGGTGCTGATCACCTCCCTGCTGTACCTGGGGGAACTGCTCTCAGAGCTGTCTCTGAGCGGCAATTACCGCCTGCCGTACAGCCTGGGATATTTGCTGCTGGACACCCCCCTGAGCGCACTGTATGCCCTGATCGGGGTGAAAGCCAGCGTTGTGGCCGTGGGTTTCCTGCAGCAACTGGTGCAGAAACGCCATTGGAGCGCTGCAGGAGTGAGCCTGGCAGTGGTGGCCACCATGGTGACGGTCGTAAACTTCCATCTGCACGCGCCCGGTCAAAAAAGCCCAGTCACCTTCACCCTGCTTCAAACCGGCCTGAGCATCCCCCTCTTCCAGGACTACACTGCAGAAAACGCCAAGGCACAATACCAGGCGCTCAAAGGCCTGATGCAGGAGACAGGCCAGTCGGTGCTGCTCTTGCCGGAGACCAGCATCCCAGATCCTGTCTACTACCGGTTGATGCAGCCCGAACTGCAGCAGGTGCTTGCGGACCGCACGGCCTTGCTGGGCGCAGTGTACTCCGGGCCGGAAGGGGTCACCAATGCCATCATCAAATACCAGGGAGGAGAAACCCAACCGGTGTACCACAAACGCATTCTGGTGCCCTTCACCGAAACCCACTGGCTGTACCCAGGGCCTGCCCTGCCCGTTCAAAACATCAAAGGGGTGAAGCTGGGCATGGCGGTGTGCATGGAAGGGGTGTTGAGTGAACCTCTGCGTGAACAGGTGCAGGCAGGCGCAGAACTGCTTTTCGTGGCCACCAACACCCAGGCCCGAATCGCATACGCATACCAACAGATCGGACTCCGAGCCAGGGCCCTCGAATTGCGCCGACAGATCATGGTGGCTTCCCTGCCAGGAGAAAGCACATGGATCAACGAAAAAGGTCAGGTGCTGGCCTCAGCGGGATGGCATCACCCCCAGGCCTTGCAGCTTCAACCCCATTTGAACCAAGGCCTCACCCCCTTCGCGCGTTTCGGTCAGTGGATGGCCCTTTTCATTGTTCTGTTGGGTCTCCTGATGGTGGGCTTTGAGGGTTACACACCCAGCACCCTCTCCAACAGGGCCTTTCGAAAGGTAAGGGAATGACATGCCCAGATTGATGGCATTGAGCCTCAGGCCCCCCTGGGGATACCTCATCAAGCACCACGGGAAACGGGTGGAGAACAGACAGTGGGCGGAACATGGACAGAACCACCAGAGGGCCGTGGAACAGGTGGGCCACTGGGTGGCGCTGCATGGTTCCAAATACCGTCCTGAACACCAACTTGCCATGGCGGGTGTTTTCATGGACCTTCTGGTGAAAGGGTTGGTGCCAGAATCCGACAACCTGATGGCCCAGGCCGTTGAGCACCCCACACGGTTTGCAACAGAGGGGATTTTTGCACTGGCCCGCCTTGCAGAATTCACCACAGAGCATCCCAGCCCCTGGGCGATGCCTGGGCATTTTCATCTGGTGCTGGATCAACTGGTGTTCCTGGAGCAACCCATCACCTGCTGGGGACAGGAAGGCATGTGGGAAGTGACCGACGAGAAGGTCAAACAGCAGTTGCGGGAAGTTTACCGACAAGCAAAAAAGGTGGAATCTTTCATTCAGAACCCTGAGGTGCCTCGTTTCTGTTCTGCGGGAACACAACTGAATCCCACCCTCAGGCAAAAAGAATGAGTCAATCCGTCACTTCACGGACTTCCGAATCCCGATTGCATGGTTTGGGTTCTGCAGGCAGCTGGCTGCACGCTGTATCCATGACAAAGTTGTTTTGAATCAAGAAACCCAGGTGTTAAACCCTTCAAGTCGATTTGGAGGCACCTTCCTGGCGATCCTGGTGAGCGGCGAAAAAAACTTCGTCCAGGACAAGATTTGTTGTAAAATGTTGGGATGAAGTTCTACACCCTGTATTCAGGCATCAATGTGGATACGGAAAACCTGCCTGAACTGTTGACACAACTGCAGGCGGAATTCGAGCCTGGAAAGGTCACCTTCCCTGACCATCGTCCACACTGGCAAACCCTCCTTCAGAACCCAGGATTGCTCAAAGAATTGGAAGCAGACAGTTCCAGGGTGCCCTTCCGGTATGCCTGCGGTGATTTTGCTGGAGCTTCCAGGTATGCTGTGCGCGACCCCAATGTGCGAAAAGGCAAGAAGGCGGCCCTGGTCGTGGAGTTGCATGTGCTCCCAGAGCAACTTGTGGTGGATTTCCGCGATGGCCTGGGCTTCGTGCTTCAGCAGACCCCAGTTTCACTGGCTCCAGACATTCGCAAGAAGCGTGAGGATTTTCTCCTGGCCTGCTATGGCCCCCGCCTGTTGGAACTCTATCAAAACACTGGTCACATCAAGGACACAGAGGAAAGAGACGGTCTGCTTAACGCCTTTACCTTCTGTCCTGATGTGATCGAGCACCATTACCGCAACGGTTATGTTTTTGCAGGGAGGTATGACACACTTTTTCGGTCTGCCTTTCGGGTTTTATTGGATTTGCCTGCCATTCCTTACAACATCATTTTGCTGGGTAATGACCATCGGCAGCACCCTGAACACTTGGTGGCAGACTTTCACCTCAGCGACCTGCAGTGAGCAACAGGTCGAAACAGGGGGTACGATAAGATACCTTATCGTACCCCCCGTGCTAAACTGACCCATGGCCTTGCACCTCAGCTTGCAAATCTCCGATGAGTGGAGTGCCAGCCTCCTGGCCTCCCGGACGCTCGAAGGGCTCCACCAGAAATTCGCCTTTGACAACCTCAACCGACTCATTGACCTGTACGGACCAGACCACGAAAGTGAACACTTCAACCGGTTCTTTGAGGACGTGGAAAACCGGCAGTACGGCGTGGCCACCGAACGCTTCAAAAACCTCCCTGAAATCGCACCCCACTACGACTTCTACCACCTGCAACTCGACACAGAAACTCCTGGGCCTGAAGTGTGGGTGGGCGTGTACCTTGAAGAAAACCAGCCCATCGAACAGGTGCATGTGGTCATTGGAACGGACGAAGACCAAGTGCGCAGGGAACTGCTGAACCACTTCATGCAACAACACACCGGCTTCAGTGACGTGTGGCCCATTTACCCGACCCTGCAAAAAATGCATGAGGAGGGCCGCTTCCAGGACATGCACCGGCTCCTCAACACCCACATCACCGAAGGCCTCCTGCGGGTGGAACACCTGACCCTGGAGGAAGAACTGTGAGCGGCTATGAAATCGTGCTGCATCCGGATCCCCTGCAGCAAGCCAGAGGGTTCACCAACTTCAGTGAAGCCGACCGAACCAAACACACCGTCAAAGCATGCGTTGACAAGGACTTTGATGCCATCTGGGAGATCGTGCAGGCTTACACCGTGCTGTACGGTGAAGCCACCGTGCTGACCAGTCCGCACAGTTTCCGGTCCTACCGCAGGGGCATCCTTACGTTTGTCGAATATGCCAAAGCGAACGGCATCAACCTGCTCGACCCCAGAAAAGACGACCCCAGCCTTTACCTGGCCCACCTGAAAAGCACCCAGGCTGTGAACCCCCACTGGGGTTCAGAGGACAAACGGCGCAAGAAAGCAGGGAAGCTCAGCAGCGCCACCCTGTATTCCCGTCTGGCTGCCGTGCGGCTGCTGTACCGGGCCCTCCGCTGGACCGCGGCCACCGAAGCGGATCCATTCAGTGACTCCAGAGTGAAAAAAGACCTGCGGAAAGGCACCGAGAAAAACGCCCCTTACACTGCAGAAGAAGTGAAGCAGGTGCTGAACCAGGCCGACCAGCTGGCCATGCGGGTGCTGATTTTGCTGCTGGCCCACGGTGGCTTGCGCATCGCCGAGGCTCTGGCTGTCACCTGGGAAGACGTGAACATCAGGTCAAAAAGAATACAGGTCAAAAAAGGCAAAGGTGGCACCTCCAGAAGTGTTCGCATGTCTGTTTCATTAGCAGAAGTGTTGCAGGGGTACCAGCAGGAAAGGGTTGGCTTAGAGCCAGAAACCGCTTTATTTCCATTTTCTACACGAAAGCAGGCTCACAAGCACATGGGTCGCTTGTTTTTGAAAGCTGGAGCAGTCTTTCGGGGTTTTCATGCTTTCAGGAAATATGCGGGGACAAGCCTGTTGAAGCACGCCACCTTACAGGAAGTGCAAGAGCATTTGGGGCACAGTGATCCAAAAACCACCATGTTGTATGTTGAGGTGGACCGCTCCCAGCTTGAAGGAGCACTGGACCGAATGTGATTGTGAAGCAATTGTGATCTGAAACCACTCTTGTATGCTTAATTGAAGGGTCAGGTTCTTTGTCAATAGGGGTAATCCCTGCTTTGGTATTGATGGTGATTCAGAAATAATGTGGTATGCGGCACATGCACAGAAGCATTCTTGCTTCTGTGCATGCATTTGCTTGCAATGACATATTGTGTTCCCTGCCGTATAACTGCTTCCACATCCACCGTAAAGGAGCAAAAAATGACCCAAACATCCGCCCCAAACGAACCTATAATCTTAGATAGGCATGAGCTACCCGAGGATATTCATAATCAAGGGAGTGGACAACCAATCTATTTGGCTATTTCTGGAGGTGGATACCGTGCAATGTTGTTCCACCTAGGAATGCTGCTGAGCTTGAGGGATCATGGGTTGCTGAAAAACATCAATTTGGTTTCAAGTGTCTCCGGTGGTGGCATCCTGTCTGGTTTACTTTTGAAACATCTGAGTGATGTTCAAAGCCCTTCAGCGCGTATCACTGAAGACATTGTTGACGCTGTAAAAAAAGAAGCTGTAAATGCGGCAAAATACAAAGATATACGCACTTTGGCCTTGCTCCCTCTAATGCTCAATCTTTGTTTGTTGCTTGGTGCGTTATGGATTTTTGTCAATCAGTGGTCGAAGCAGTTGATTGATCCACTGTCCTACGTGAGTAAACATCTCATTATGGAAAATCGGTATTGGATAACTGGATTCATGGTGACCTATTTATTTGCTTTTCTCAACCATAATGCATGGTTGAAGCAATTTGTTCAGGTGGGATGTATAATTGCCTACAACTTTCTTGCTTTAAAGTTTATTGTTTTAAAGATTGACAGTATACCATATGAAAAATCTGATTTCTATACTATATTCGCTATCTATATTTTTACTATCTTTTTGCTCTTTGCCCTAAGTGTAAATATTAAAAATAAGAAGTGGGCGGGATTTTTTGGTGTGAGTTGCGAAATAATTAAAATATTATTTATTGCAAACTCTATATTTCCCGTATTTTGGATAAAAATGTTAGAGAAGTCCGGTATTGTAGGTGAAAAAATTGCCTGGGATTTGAATGTTTTATATGGAAGTGTATTTGGTTCGCTTGGCCTTACTACTCTAGTCACTGTTGGCGCTATCTTTGTCTATTTCGGGTTATCGATATTAATCTCTCAGTGGCAGAGCATGGCATTAATGTATGAAATTAGACGCCAAATCTTAAAAGATAAGGATTTTACGCTGAAAAAAATTGCAGATTATACTGATATTAATTTTATTTTTTGTACAACACACTTAAATCTTGGGACTTATCTTGCATTTTCAGCCAAGGATACATTTGGTCCAACCTATTCAATAAAAGATATCGATCGAAATCTATCATTTGCCATTGGATTATCGGCTTGCTTTCCTCCAGTATTTACTCCTAGAAATGTAGGATTTACACACTTTAGAACGATTCCTTTATGGCAATTCCGTAAAACGCCAGACTTGGATGATAGATTAACATTTGATCCGGGAGTAGGAAAGCAAAAGCGACGCATCATTATTAAAGGACTTTCCGATGCATGGGTGAATGATGGTGGTAATTTTGATAACATGGGTGTAGATCCAATGCTAAAAAAGCTAACGCCAGAAAATGATAAGATAGGCGTATTTATTTTTTCGGACGGTGGAGGTAGCGGAGTATTTGATGGCGGAATTAGTAGGCTGTTTATTTTTGCGGACTACTTTTCGTTGATATATAATGAACAGAGAAGGCTGAGAGTAACAATGATCCAGAGTTTCATTTCCAAATACACTGGAATTTATGTTGGCATTGGAGAGGCATTGCGTGAAGAAAAAGAAATATTACAGCCTACAGTCAACTTCCAAGGAATTCCTGGATTTCCTTCTGAAAATATATATAATCAGAGTTTGGTTCAACAAATTGCAGGTATTAAAACCGACTTCGCTCGATTTACGGACAGTGAGATTCAATCCCTCATCTGTCACGGTTATACAATGACGACATACAAACTTAGAAAGAGATTTAATATTCGCAATGTAGATGGCTCACCCTGTACGCCCGTTCCTATGGGTTTCGACGAGTGTTATGGAAATAGTAAGTTGAAGCTTTCCAGGTGGCAATAATCTGATAATTTCAGGTAACAGATGAATTAATGCTCATATTTAAGCTCAGTGTTCTTATATTATGTGATCTAAAACGACATCAAATGCCGTTTTATTGATTTTGTTACGCTTGTAGTTACTTTTGAGATCAGTGATTTATAGATCATATTTTGATCTATAAATCACTGTTTGTTAAATTAATCAACAAATTGACTTGCGAAAATGGAAATTATTTAACATCTCGTCTTAATTGGAGCGTTCGCTGCTGACACCGAGGGAAAAACGCACCGAATTCCCTTCAGGATTTCGTTCGCAGTAGGCTTCATATTCAACCCCAGCAGGAGTTTTCCCGGTGGTGGAAAAATTTTGTATATGACGATCTGCACACGACTGCATTGATGCTGTGACAAATTTTCGACCCGTAATCACTGAGAATATGTTAGCTGTGTTGATCAAATCCTGTTGAGATAGAGGCAGGGAGAAATCCAACGCCACCCATTTGATGACGTTGTCTTTGCGCTCCACCGTCAATTCTCCACGCTTGAGGGCATAAACATAGAATTTGCTGCCTGCCAAGAACCCCGATCCATCTGTGTTTTTTTTCAGGTTGCATCCCAAAGTTTTACAGAATTGCTGTTCATTGACGGAGGCTGACATTCCCAGGAGGCCATTTTTGACATCGCCTTTGGTCACAGCCGCTTTTCTCTCTGGGGCTTTTCTGGGGATCAGGTCCATGCTCTCATCACCTGGCACCTGGCAGAAACGCAGGAGCACAGAGGCCTCTTCACCTGAATACCAGTACAGTTCGCCCCGAATGTCGTGCCCCCCCGCCCAGGGGGTCACAAACAGTTTTTCGTAGGCTGTGCCACCATTTCCGTTGGGCACAGGCGCTTTTTCAGTCCATTGGGTTTTGGGGTGTCGGGAACTGATGGCTTTCACCACGTCTGCAGGTGGAATCAATTCCCCTTTCCCGTACCATTCCATCACTTCACCTGCGTACACGTTCGTGCCAGGGAACTTCAGACACCCCCAATAATCACGCATTTTCAATCCATCTGAAAAGGCCTGCATGAGACGGCTGCCAATCTGGGTGCCGAGACGATCGGTGGATGGTGCATAGGGCCAGCTGCTCGGGACACTGAACCAGACGTCCAGGGTTTGTGAATAGCGATTGCTGACGGTTTCTTCGGCATGTGCCAGAGCACCCAGGCAAAGCAGCAGGCTCAGTGTCCGTTTCATGGGTGCAGTGTAGCACTTTGCGCTTTTTTGCTGCTTGTCTTTCAGAGCATCCCTGCACCGCTGGATTTGCTTTTTCCTTTTTGAGGGCCTTGTGGTCTGTGATGGCATTCATTGTGGAACAATGGAGCATGACCAGAGATAAATCGTATCGGTGGCAATCTGACATTTTGACCCAGGACATTCCAAATTGGCAAATCCTCAGCAACTTTGGGGTGGTGATGGAGTTTGTGGATTCCGAAACTGCACCCATGGGTGTGAGGTTTCAGAGTCGATTTGGAGAGGATGTCCTGGTGTATCAGGATATGCGGGAGTCTGATTTTCAAGGAATGGGAATGCTGATTCATGGAATGATCGTGGACAACGCACAAGCTTTGAAAGAAAAGGGCTTGGCTTCCATCACTGAATGAAATGTGGAAGCAGCGGCAGCCTGAACAGGCTGCCGCTGCTCGTTGGATGCGTTTAGCGTTTGTGGCCAAAGAATTGATTGGCAAGGGCCAGGGGTGCAACCACCACAATGAGGAGGGAGAGACCGGTTTTCAGGGTGAATTCCACATCATGGAACACCTTCAGGTAACCGAAAATCAGGCCAGCCACCACAGCCATGATCAGGCTCATTTTGATGGCAAGTCGGAAACTGCTTTTGCTTTCTTGCTTTTGGTAATTTCTCTCCAATTGATCCCAGTTTTCCTGCAGATTTTCCAGGGTTTTTTCAAACCGGGGTTGTTGATTTTGGGTGAGTGGATCTTCACTGTGTTTTGGTGACTTGTTCATGGTTTTCCTCTGTGCAGTGGTGGATTTTGCGGGTCAAGAGGTGGCGTTGCTTCGGAAGATGTGAGATTCATCGATCAACACCAGTCTGGGTGTAAAAATAGGTGCTTCTTTGAGCACGGTGGGCAGGTGAAGCTGGACCTGGCGGCCACTCCAATTCAAGGTCAGGAAGCCATTGTGTTGAAGTTTCATGGAGGAGGGACCAATGGCAGCCCCGCCAGTGGTAACAGGCAGCACGGGTTGCCTGGTGGTGTGGGGCAGGGCCTGTTCAAAGGTGGCTTCCTTGAAGGCAAAGGAGCCCTCGCCGCTGTAAATGTGAACGTTGTTGAGTTCCCGGGCCTGTTGCTCCCAGATCAGCCAAACGTTGGCGTAAAATTCCATTTCTGTTGCGTTGTGTTCTTGAAGTTGTGTCAGGGCATCAAGGACGTCGTCATAGGGCAGAATCAATCCGTCTCCATTGTGGTTCTGGTGGGCCAGCAAGAACAGTTCTGTGCTGTCTTCACTGCGCCATTTGCCGGGTTCCACGTAGGCCTGGAGCAGGGTGTCTGTGGTTTCAAAGTTTTGCCTGAGGTTATCTGGAATCTCGATGCCATTTTTCTCGATCAGGTGCAGAAGGCTGTGTTGGTTTTGGACCAGTTGTGTGAGCAGGAGCATCAGGGCCTGGGGGGTGTTTTGTGAATTCATGTTGTGCTTCCTTTCGTGATTGCGGTGGTGCTGAGGGGATGGCGGATGGTCGTGGGGCTGAAATGTGATGGGAGCTTTGAAACTGGTGGTGAAATTTTGAGGCAGTGCCATTTTATATGATGGCATAGAATTTGATAACCACTTTCGATTATCTGATGCGTGATCCGATTTATGTACTTTTATATTGCCCTGGTTGCTCTCTTGATTTGACCAGGTGTGCTGGGACCAGCAGCAGGCTGTGGGTGGTTTTTCCCCGTTCGGCGATTTTGTCGAGGTCTGCTTGTTTGACCTGCTGGTTTTCTGCCAGTTTTTGCAGGGCTTTGGTGTCGATGGTGGCCACTTGCAGGGCCAGATCAAGTCCCAGGGTGTCGGCCACTTTTTGAAAGGAATACACCGTGGGTGTGGTGCTTCTGAGTTGAAAAACATAGCCTCCAGTGGGGGGAATGTGGGTGTTTTTCAGGAGGTGGGTTTTGATTTTTTTGGCGAGTTCTTCGCGTTCTTTTTCCAGGGCCTGGATGGTGTCTCTCAGGGCAATGTAGTGGGCGAGTTCTTCTGCGGTGATGGCTGGTGTTTTGCTGTTTGCCATGGGAACCTCTGTACTTTCCTGTTATCTAGTATACACCGTTGTAACGGGTGGTCAATATGACGCACGAAAATTCAATGATGCTTGAAAAAAATATGATGCTTCTATATATTGTGTAGAAGGAGGTTTTTTCATGTCGGTAAAAGTTGGTAAATCTCAACTGGTGACCCTGGTGGCTGAACGCATGGACGTCACCAAAGTGGACACCGAACTGGCCATTGACACCATGCTGACAGTCATTTCTGAACAACTGCAGCAGGGCAACGAAGTGTCCCTGCCAGGCCTGGGCAAACTGTTGGTGACCCCCACCAAGGAACGCAGTGGGGTGCGTCCCGGCACCACCGAACGCATCACCATTCCAGCAGGTCAGAAAATCAGCTTTCGGGCATCCAGCACCCTCAAAAATGCCCTGACTTCGTCCTGAAACCTTCCCTTGCTCTCTTCTCCTCCTGAGCCCTCTTTTGAGGGCTTCGTTTTTTTAACCCATGAAGAAGGGGACCTGCATGGTCCCCTTCTTCATTTCAGTTGTTTTTGGATCTCTGCAGCGAGGTCTGGATCCACATCCACTTTGGTGCGGTGCGGCGGGTGGGCTTTGTTGCCTTTGTCCACGCTGTCCTGATAGAGCTTCTTGATCAGACGGTCCAGGATGAGGTACTGCACGGCCTGAGGCAGAGACTCCAGGAACTGTTCGCGGGTCTGTTTGCCGCCCAGGTCTTCGAGCAGCTGCAGTCGGTGGAACAGCACATCTTCCTGAGACACCGGTCGGTGGAGCAGGTCTGTGAGGGTGGTTGCGAGGACTTCAGGATCCAGGGGTCTGGGTGCCTGCAACTGCAATTGAGCCTGCTGCAGAGGCGTGAGGGTGTCCCAGTGGTGGGTTTTGCTGAGCACATGGAGCTCAAAGGTGGTGAGGATGATGCCCTGGTCTTCCAGGTAGCTCTCAATGCGCTGGCGGATGGGGTGCCGGTCCTCATCTGCGGGTTTTGCTGTCCCCTTCTTTTGACGTTTGGGGATTTCGAAGAGATGCAGGTTGTTTTCTTTGAAGTTTTCCGGCAGGCGGGTTTGCACCTGGTAGGAGTTGTTGCTGTTGAAGTCCACTGCTCGGCCCATCTCTTCTCCGGTTTCCTCGGAGGTGGGTCGTTCACCGTACTTGTAGAGCAGTTTGCGTTCGGTTTCGGGAAGCAGGGAGATCACGTGGGCCTTGAGGTCGTCATCGTTGAGGCCAAGTTGCTCTCGGACGTGCTTGCGGATTTTGCTTTTGTCTTTGCGGTTGAGGGTGGTGGGATTGTTGGCCACCAGCTCCGGGTAGGTGGCGTGCAGGGCCTGAATGTACTGTTCTTCAGGCATGATTTGCACCAGCTGGCTTTGGGCCACGGCGCGGGCCTGCAGGCTCATGTCTTTCCAGATTTCGGCTTCTTCCAGGCGCAGGCATTGTTTGTGGGTGAGCACGCTGGGGTAAGGCTGGGGTTTTTTGTTGTTTGGAGTGGTGCGGGTGAGGCTGCGGGGCCTGCCGGGTTTGGCACGCTGAGGGGTGTCCGTTTTCGTTGTGCTCTTCTTGTCGGTGGGCATTTCCCCTTCCTTTCGCGTTTTGAGAATGTTTCTGTGTTCTAGTTTACGCAAGTCTGCGGGAGGGTGTCAAAAAAAGGATGTGTCCGAAGGTTTGAGCGAAATCTGATTTTTGCTTCAAACTTGAACCATCCGGCCCCGGTTTGCCGGAAAAGCACTGTCTGACCCGGCTTTCGGTGCCCAGGGCATGCCGTCAAGAGATTTTACATCTGGTACAAGCTTTCTGAAGTTTCTTTTGAAATGTTAAGCGCGGTGTGTTGACTTTGCAGGCAGAAAAATGAGACCATTGCTTGAATGCCCTGTTGCAAAAATGCTGTGCAGAACGCATGTTTTGGATCACAAAAATTTGTCCAAGTCAAGTAAGGGGTTTCATGTACAATACACTCGCATCTGTAGGATGTTCTTTGGAGGATTATGCCCGGATCCAATTCAGACCTCAGTGACACCATACATTTGAGTCACGCCTGGGAAAGCCTTTTCGGCCAGTGTTTCCGTGAGAACCGCATTGCCGATTTGAAATCCAGCCTGCTCAAATGGCTGCATGACCCTGTGGCCAGGGTCCGGTATGCCCGCTGCCTGCACAGCGAAAATGCCCCGATACAAGACATTGAACATTACCTACAAGACAACACCCCCCTCAGTCAGGCCTACCTGCTGTTCATCCGCAGCAAAAGCACCAACTTTCAGCACCACCGCCGCATCGTGGAGGACTTCGTGGGATCCCCCTCAGCCCCCATCCGGCCCCACTCGGTGTTGTTCCAGAGCCCAGCAGCAACCTCCACCGACATTGAGGCCTGCATGTACCTGTATTACAGTGTGGGCATCAGTTTGCTGTTCGTGAACCGCGTAACAGAAGGACGCAGCTACCTCCAGCAAGCCCAGGACCTGGCAGAGGTGCTTGGCATGACCATGACCTCCCTGATTTCCGAACTGAATGTGGGCCTCAGTCGCTTCATTGAGGGAGACTACCTCAATGCCCTGGAATCCAGCACCCGGGTGGTCAAGGGCATCGAAAAATTCAAGGTGGACTCCATCAACCTGGAGAAAGTCAAAGCCCACGAGGTGTGGCTGGCCTACATCACCGGCTCCAAATTTGAAGCCTACGCCAACGACATTGCGGACCTGAGCTCCTGGGGGATGTTCAAGCAACTCCTGAATGCTTTTTACGATCAGGACATCAAAGTCCCCAATGAAGTGGACCCCTTCCCCCTGACCCAGCTGCTGTACTACCTCAAACGTGCCCGTGACCTCGGATACGCCCTGCGGCTTCTGGACAAAGCCATGATCGAAGAGGCCTGCCAGCTGATCCTGGATTTGCCGCCACCCACCACCGACGATGACTTCATTTTCCTGACGGCACTGTGGATCAAAGCCTACGCTTTCAGCCACTGCGGAATGCCTGAAGAGGCCATCGCATACGTCGAAGGGCACCTCAACCTGTCCATCATCAACCATTCCGAAGCAGCCCGCATCCTCAGGGGGATTGTGCTGCTGCAAAGCCAGCTCATGCTGGGGGACCAGCAGGTGCTGCCCGGCGTCAAAACGGCCATCCATACCGTCACTTCCTACCTGGAGAAACAACCCAAACTGATCCGTGAACGGGTGATCACCCTGATTGCACGCGGCATGCCCAACGTGCACTACTTGCTGCTGCGCACCGGAGCCAACCTGCCAGAACTGGAAGAATACCTTCACAGGGAATGCCTGCTGGTGCAATCCACCCAGGCCACCTTCCGGGGAGAAGTGGTGTCCGGTTATCCGCTGATGCTGGGTTCAACTTACACCGATCTTTTTGTGGATGACTCTGCCCACAACCGTGAAGTGGTTCACAGCCGCCTGAGCCGTCACCAGGAAGTGGTCAAGCAACTCGGAGTGAACCGCCTGCCAGGACTCATCTTCGAGCCTGCCGTGAATGCCACCATGGTGGTGCTCAGGGATGCCGGGGTGCTCGATTCCAGCTGTGTTTGACCTGCACACCTAAAAGCTGTTTGGTCATTTGTTCAGACCGTGTAACGGCATCTTTTATAATGCCTGAATGTTGAGCACAACGTATGTTTCCCGCTTCGCCCTCATCACCCTCAGCCTTGCGGTGACCACCGCTCAGGCCGCTCCCCGAATTGGCGAGCATGCAGACCATTATCGTATTGTGTTTGATCTGCCCACCAAAACCACCGTACACACGGCCAGCACCCCCACATCCCTCACCTTCACACTGCCCGGTTTGGCCCTGCCCTCAGAGAACCGCTCCCTGGGCATCCTCAACCTGGGGTACCGGCAAGGGGGCACGCAGATCGTCCTGACGGGAAGCGTGCAAGGCAGCACCGTGAGCACCCTGGACAACACCGAAGAGGGCATGCGCCTGATCATTGACGTTCCCAAAACCGAGGAGAAGGGTGAACCTGTCGAACCCGTGACACCAGCACCCCCACCGCCACCTGTGGCCAAGTCTTCCACCACGCAGCTCAATTCGGCCTGCCTGGACAATGACCTCCCCGTTGTTGCTGCTCCGAAGCCCCCTGCCCTGCTGACCGGACGCATTGGACTGTTCGTGGCTGAACTGGACCCAAAAACCCTGAGGCCCAGCCGTGCAGTGGCTTACAACGCCGACCAGGAATTCCCGCTGGCCAGCTCCTACAAGCAGGTGGTGCTTTACGATATCTTGCAAGACGTGGACGCTGGAAAATACACCCTGGACAGCACCCTCACCACCACCGAAGCCCTGCGCAGCCTGCAGGCTTACCCCGAAGGCTCCAACACCATCCGCCAACTGGCAGACCGTGCCATCCGGCTTTCGGACAACACCGCCAACGACATGCTTCACCACGCCACGGGAATTTTGCATCCCCAGCAAACTGCAGACAACATGGGGCTCTGCAACACCCGACTTCTCCTCACCACCAAAGCCTGGTGGACGGCACAGGCAGGTTTGGGCGGGAAGTATTTCCCCAAAGGCAGCCTGCTTAAAAGCGCACAGGCCTTTGGAAGTGCCAACAGGGCCAGCCAGATCACCATGGCCCAGGATCTGGTGCAAACCTCCATGAAAGTGAACGCCGACAAGTTGCTGGTTGCCCTGGATGGCAAAGAGGGTTATTTCCTGAACCGTTACGATCCCCGCATTGATTTGAACACCCAGAACAAGAGCACCCCCAGGGAGTTCACGGCACTGGTGACCTTGCCTTTCCGGCCAGGAAGGCTCAGCAAAAGCAGCCTGCAGTTCTACAAGAGCACTTACGCCAAAGGGTGTTGCCAGCCTGCCACGCTGCCGTTTCCCGTCAACTACTGGGGATCGAAGAGCGGCTCGGGCTGGAGGCTGCTGGCCCTCACGGGCTATCTGGAGTTGCCGAACGGCAAAAAGTTCGCCTACACTTATTTCAACCACGAGAGCAAAGTTGCCAACTCCGTTTCGGTCAAAGCCCAGGCCCCCACGGTGCTCAAATGGATCACCGAGGCCATTGACTCCCTGAGGTAAAACATGCTCATCCCCCCAGCCTTGCCAGAAGAAGTGTCCCGCACGCACCTGTTGCAGATGATTGCTCAATCATCTGCGAGGCTGGTGGTGCTCAGTGCCCCCACAGGGTACGGAAAAACCACCCTGCTGGCAGCCTGGGCGAGAATGCACCCCCAGAGCACCCTCTGGGTGACGGTGCATCCGGATGGCCACACGGACCACACGCTTTTTGAGGAGCTGCGTGTCCAGCTGCCTGCACTGCAGAACACCAGTCTGCTGGACATCAAGCCTTCCACGGTGGCGCAGGTGCTGCGACAGGTGAGCACCCCCACCTTCATCATTTGTGATCAAGGGTGGACCTTCAAAACCTCAGCCCTCAAATTCCTGGTAGAGTTGGTCTCCCTGCTTGCCCCACAACACAAAATCCTGCTGGCCAGCCACCACACCCACATTGACGGCTTGCAACAACTGGCATTCACCCGTGATTTGCTGGTGCTGGGACCGCAGCAAATGGCGTTCACCCTGCAGGAATGCCAGGAACTGCTGCCCGGTTTCACCGAAGAGGACCGCCGTTACACCCAGGGGTGGTGTTCTTTGATCATGCAGGAGACCGGAATGGGTTTTTACATCGACCCCATGGAGGTGATCACCGACATGATGCAGGGGGTGCAAGACCAGACCCGTCACCAGCTGTTTTTGCATCGACACCTTGCCCCCTGGAATTTTCACGAGCACAAAAGCTGGCTGCAGGAACTTCTTCAAAAAGGCCTGCCCATTTTGCCCACGGTGAGACGCACCTACCAGTTGCATCCCCTGATGGACCAGTGGGTGGAAAAGCACCTCTCTGAAATCAGCATCGAGCCGCCCAGCCGCAGCAACGACCACACCCAGGTTCTGGTGTACCTCAAAGCCCTGCAGGAGCAGAACCTGCATCACAAGGTGATTCAATACTGCGAGCAGCAACTGCGTTCCTGGTACGCCGAGGAGAATTACGACCTGATCCGGACCGTGATTTCAGAAATCCCACCCGAGCGCCTCACCCCAAAATTGCACACCGCACTGGCAGAGGCATACATCGAGACGGGCCGGGCAGGTGAAAGCAAACCCATTTTGCAAAACCTGCAGAATGCCGGGGTGGCCACCTCCCGGACGTACCTGCTGCTGGCCCGGCAGGCCAACCGCAACAACCAGTTCAATGAACTGCGACACATGGCCGAAAAGGCCATCAGTCTGGCCGAAGACGGTTACGACCGCACCCTGGCCCGGCTGCTCATGACCTCGTACTGGATTCGCAGGGATGAGCACGAGACCGCCCTCAAACTCGCCCGGGAATGCCTCGCGGAAGCCAAAATCCTGGGGCACACCGATCTGATTGTGATTGCCCTGGCCCGCCTGTCCTACACCACCCGGTACAGCGGGAACCTGGTGGAAGCCATCCACTCGGCCCGTGAGGCCATCCGGTACGCCACGGAAGCAGGCATCCCCAAACGCATCAGTCAGGTGGTCAACAACCTCGCCGACATGCTCAAAGACCAGGGGGAATACCAGGAGGCCATCGACCACATCGGAAACGCCATTCTGCTTTTTCCAGAGCAGGCCAGCAACACTGTGGTGCCGTATTTGATGGTCACCCGGGGCCTCATTCTTGCGGAACTCAGGCAGTACGAAAGCGCCGTGGAAAATTTCCTCAACGCCAGCAAACGCTTCCGTGCCGCGCACCACTTTGCTTCCTTTTTGATGCCGTACACCTACATGATTTTTTGTCTCTACAAACTGGGCTGGATCGAAAAACTGAACGAGATGTACGATCAGCTGCAAGAAGCCTGGCAGACAGGCCGCCCGGATGACCCCCAGTACACCGAGCCCGAGTCCTACCTGCCGGTCGCAAAGGGCATTTACCTGTACGCCAACGGTCGCACCCAGGAAGCCCTGGAGGCACTCAAACTCCTGCGCTACGAGAAAGCCTACTGGTACGACAGCGTGCTGATCGGACACCTCTTTTTGTGCAAAGTCAAGCATGAACTGTCGCAGGTGACCCAGGAAGACGCAAAAATGCTGGACACCATCTTGCAGAGGCGTGAAGGAAATGCCGCTTTCACGGCCTATGCAGATGGATTTCTGGAGGTGCTCAAGCACTTCATGGTGCAGGGGTGGTGTTCTGACCTGGTCAGGCAAGAACTGATGACCCGGGTGAACACCCGCTCTCCGGTGGTGTACTCCATCCGGATTTCCAGCATGGGCAGCAGGTTGGCCCAGATGACCATCAACGGGACGGTCATCCCCATGTCCACCCAGTCTCCGGTGTTGGCCCTGATTTACCTCAAATTCCATCAGGGCCAGTGGATCACCAGTGAACGCATGGGGGCAGATTTGTGGGAAGGGTTCAAAAACCCCAAAAACAACGTGTTCAATGCCATGAGTGAGCTGCGCAGGCTGCTTTCCGAAAGCGACCCCCTGCTGGAAGGCCTGCTGTCTCCACCCCGCCATCCTCAGGGTTACCTGTTGACGGATCTGTACCCGGTGGACCTCGATGTCATGGAATACCTGTACCTGGAGAACCTGACCCCTGACAGACAAGAGGAACTTCTGGGTCAGTACCCCGGTGAATTCCTGCCCGCCGTGTCCAACAGTTGGGTGCACACCATTCGCCAGAAAGTGGTGTCCCAGCTCAGTGATCTGGCCCTGCGCAAAGCCGGTCAGGCAGGCAGCACTTTTCATGGTTTGATTTACCTTCTCAAGGGTCTCAAGGCGGACCCTCACCACTTTGAAATGGCAACTCAGGCCCTCGGTCTGGCCAGTGCCCTGGGGGTGGTTGAGCTTGCTGAGAAACTCAACAGTTTCATGAGATGGCAGCATGATGATTCAGGCAAAGAAGTTCCCTTGCACCTGTTAAGCATTGATTAAGTGGCCTTTTCGGCGAAGACCGGGCAGCATTTATGTGACACTGCCCGGTCTGTTTTTATTGTGTGGGATGAGATTAAGTGGCAGTTAAGTTCATCCTGTCAAAATAAAATCAAATCCGAAGTCCTGAGTGTGTAAATGATGAAGAGAACGGAAATTCCAGTATCATCGGCGGACATCCAGACCCACCTCACTGAGGGGTCCAGGTGGGAAGCCCTGCATGCCAGGTTCTCTGAAGCCAGGCAAGTGCCGGTCCTCATCCGTCAATTGAAAGACATTCACAACAATGAAATTGCCACAATTCGCCTGTGCATGTGCGAACACCAAATGGACCCCAATCTGGAACGCACCAAAATCCAATTGAAATCCCTGCACCACCCCCTTGCCAGGGCCTACCTGATTTTCATCAACAGCATGACCCCTGACCTGGAACACCACAAACAGGTGGTCGCAACGTACCTTGGCTCCTCCCAGGCCCCCAAAAGCCCCATCGCTGAACTGCTGAAACACCCAGCACATGGATCGCTTGAAATTGAAGCGTGCGCCTTCATGCTTTTTGGGCTGGGGCTCAGCCTGATTCATCTGGGGCGCATCCGTGAAGGAGCTGAATTCCTGCAGAAAGCCCACAGCTTTGCACAGGTGATCTGGATGAACCTGATCAGTCTGGCGGTAGAAATTGAACTGGGCTGCATCGACATGATCCAGCGGGATTATCAAGCCGCCACCCGGAAATTCATTCAGGTGATCCAGCAAGCGAAACACACCCCTGGTGGCCAGGACCTGCAGCACCGCGCAGCCAGCTGCATCCCCTGGGTGCTGGCAAATCCAGAAAGACAGGAGCCCACCATGCCCGGAAAACGCATGCTGGCCTACATCTTGCGGAACCTCCAGGCCCCTGGAAGCACCCAGGGCAGCGCCATGCCCAAGGACCACGACCTGCTCAGGCAGCATTTGGGTCTGGCCAGAGATCTGGGTCGCCAGTTGCAGCAACTCAAAATGAAAGCCATAGAAGACACCGTGCAACTCATCGTGGCGTTGCCCGCACCCCCCATCACCCACACTTTCTCTTACTTGATTTGCACCTGGATCAAGGCCCATGCCCTGATGCACTGTGACAGCACAGAGCAGGCCCTGGCCCTCGTCACCGACGAAGACAAACTTGCCCACCCCCTGTTGCGGGATTGTGAAACCACCCAGGTGGTGCAGGCGCTGATTCAAATGGAAGCCCAGATCATGCTGTGCGGCAGAGAAGTGGTGCTGAAAGATGACAGTTGCGTCCGTCTTGTCCAGCAGTTCCTGCAAGCGCAGTCCACGGAAACGCGCATGGTTCTGGTGGAATTGATTGCGCAGGTGTTTCCCACCTTGCTGGTGTTCCTGCAGCAAGCAGGATGCAACCTGCCTGAAATGAATGCATACCTGAAAGAGCAAGTGATGGTGGTGCATGAAACCCAGGCGATCTACCAGGGCAAGCGGGTGGAGAAGTACAGCGTCATCATTGGAGCCACCTACCACGAACTGTTCGATCTGGAGGTGGACATCAACAGCTGGACCGTCCAGCGCAGGGTGAACCGTCACCAGAATGCCCTCCGCAACCTGCCCACCCATTTTCCCATTGCTTACGAGGCCCTCGCTGGAATGACCCTTGCTTCCCTCCGGTCGGCAGGGGTCTTTCCTCCCGCCAAAGAGTCCTGACTGGCGGAGTTTCCTTCCCCTTGATATTCGTCGGCACACTCCGAGGAACCGCATCTTGTATGCGGTTCAATTGTTTTGAGGTGCAGCCTCAACTAGGGGTTTTCCCCGATGTGCTGGATCATGCATGCGTGCAGGATGGAAAACAGAAGTCTCGCCATCCCCAGCCCGGACAACTTTCTGCGAGCGTCACATTTGAGGTAAACATGTTTGACCCTGGACCCCTGCAAAACTTGATTCACAAACCAGTGCAATTTGCGCGGTTCATGGCTGAAGCAGAAAGCCAGAACCAACTGCCCGAATTGCTGGCAGCCCTTCAGAAACTTGATAAATCCACCATACGAGATGCCAGGATCGCCCGAATTTACCTCAAAATGCAACGCATAGACGAAGCCAAAAACCTCCTGGCCTACCACAGGGATTGCCCCCTGTGCGTTGCCTGGTATGCCGCGATTGTCTCTTACCAGGGCGGCGAACCGCAGATGAAAAGCCTGCTCAAACAATTCACTGCAGACTCCTTTGAGGTGGGGGCGGACACCACCGACATTGAAGCCAAAGCAAGGCTTCACATTGCCCGAGGTGGGGCTTACGTCAACCTCAAAAACCGGGATCAGGCCCGCATGGAACTCGAAAAGGCCATCATGTACTGCGATGCACTGGGGGATGACGCCACCCGCCTGACGGCGCTGTCTGAAATGGCCCGATGTGATTTCCTGCTGGGTCACCAGCAAGAAGCCCTGGACACCTACTGCAACATTGTGACCGTCTCTCCTCCAGGAATGCTGGTGGACTTCGGTTTTGACAGCATCGTGGGTCTTTCCTGGTTGACCAACCGCACCCCAGAATGCTTGAAAGATGCTCCCTGGGCCGCTTACACACTGGATGTGATGCGGCTGAAACGACCAGCGGGACAACAACCGGCTCCGCCGCAAGGTGTGGAAACACCAGATGCTGCTTTGGCCCTGGAAAAACTGCATGAATTGATTTTTGAAGTCAATTTGAACGGGCCTTCGTATTACAGTGAACGCAATTCTGAACGCAAACGCAAACTGATTGCCCTGATTCATGCGATGTACCACAAAAAAACCAATGTGGATGAAGTGTCCAAATTCATTCTGCGCTCAGCGCAAGCCATCAGTTTGTGCATCCAGCAGGACCCCAAAGGTTTGACCCTCGCAGAGGAATCGCTCAGCGCTGAACTGAATCAAATACCCATGGTGGTGATGGCCCACTTTGCCACCATCATCCAGGCCTACGCTTACTTCCCCAACGTGACCACCAGCAGCCTCAACAATGCGCTGCGCACCTTCAAAGGGCAATACCACAACCTGCAAGAAGCAGAGCGAAACTGGCTGCTGTGGTGGGTGGAGAAATTCTGCCCGGTTGCACTGTTTTTGCTCACCGAAATGGACGAACGGCTCAGCCACTACCGCAGTCGATTCCTGTGGGTGTTCCCACGTCAGGCAGTGCTGAATGGTCAGAAGGTCAGTGGCTACCCTTATGAATTTGTCTGTGAAAACCTGGAAGGCATTCTGTCCAGCAGCCTGCATCCAGCAAGCCCCAAACACCGGGTTCAGAACAAGAGGCACAAAGACTTCCTCTCGGGGAAACAGATTTACGTGGTTTATGACAGGATAGTCTCAAGAATGCTTTAACGGGATTTTCGGGGTTTGCGCAAACCAGTGTGTAACCTCAGGATATGAAACCAGTTGCTGCTCGTGTGTTGTTGTCCTGGATGGTATTGTTTGGCTTTTCTTTGACAGTCTCGGCCTGTGGCGCTGTGAATACCCCCGTACCCAACGAGGTGCAAAAGCAGGGACCTTATCCTCCTCAGCACCCCTGTCAGATTTGTTGAAACCCGATTGAAATGCATCCTCCCCTCACCGGGGAGGTTCTTTTTGGCTTAAGGTATTTGTCACTTTTCTCATTTTGTTAAATGCAACACCCTACCGAACCCATTAGGAAATACACCTACTTCCCCAAGGACACAGCAGAAATCACCATTGCCGCCGATCAACAGCTTTAACGAACTGAGTTCTTGACGGTGGAAACTCAAACATTTCAAGTACACTCTTAAACAAGCAAAGATGGACGTGTAGAACACATCCAATCCCATACAACAATCACCCCCTCAAATTCACTGCCCAAAGAGTGTGCCCTGATGACCATGTCCAAAAACCAGGCGGAACCATCATTCCAATGCATCCTCAGCCAAAGTCACCTCTGGGAAACCACCATCAGAAGTCACATCATGGAAGACAAACTGCTTGAACTGCAAATCAAATTGAATCAAATCAAAGACAACGAACTTGCCCTGGTACGGGCCGCCATGTGCCACCACCTGCTCACCCATGACTCCCACACCACCCACCAGATGCTTCAAAACAGCCCCCACCCGCTGGGCCAGGCTTACGACCTGCTGCTCTCCGCCGAAATGGGAAACCGCACCACCCTGATGGAACTGCTGGAAATCTTCACAGCACAAGGACCCAAAAAACCCCATGAGGTGCTGCTGGGCCGCCCCAACATCACTTCCGTGCTGGACCTTGAAGTCTGCCTGTTCCTCTACCTGGGGCTTGCCAAAATCCACCAGCAACTCGGTCACCCTGAAGCCCACGCTGATTGCAAACGCAGGGCCCACACCTACGCAGAAACCCTGGGTGTAAACCTCTTCCTCACCCACTGAAGCCCAGCAGGCAAAAAGAAAAACCAGCATGGACAGAGGCTTCCTCTGTCCTCAAGTTGTTGGTGCCCCCATGGTCTGCACACGCACACTGCACTCATGCAAAGCACGGAACACCTCCAGGCCCTCAACTGCGTGCTGCGCTCCTTCTCCCAGCAGCGCAGGGTTTCCCACCACCACCCGCTTGCATTTCGCTCGGGTGATGGCCACATTCAGCCGGTTCGGCTGGAAGAAAAATTCAGCTTGATCATCCTGGGGCATGCTGGAAGACACCAGTGAAACGAGGACCAGTTCCCGCTCCTGGCCCTGAATGCGTTCCACGGTGTCCACCAGCACAGGCACCTGCCCAAACCTCTGGCGAAGCAACTGCCGGATCAACCTCACCTGCAGCCGGTATGGGGTCACCACCGCCATTTCACGGGCAGGCAGCCCACACTGCAACGCCTCCTCGATGATGCTGCAAACCCAATCTGCCTCCAGAGGTGAACTGGTGGTCTCCACCTGGTGGTACACCTCCACCCACACGCTGGCGTGCTCTGACCCCAGTTCCAGAACGTGCTTCACCGGTGGTTTCAACAGGGGCAACGTGCGGTCCTGAATCCCAGGAAATGACACCAGTTTTCCCCTGTAAAAGGTGTCGCTGGGAAACCGGTTGACCCCATGATTCATCCTGTAGGTGGTGTCCAGCATGGTCCCAGGGCTATGCGAGAACACCGTCTCAAAAACCGACCGTGTGACGGACGGATCCTCGTGTTGTCCCACGATCACCGGAGGCATCTGCTGATGGTCCCCAATCATCACATACCTCCTGGCCCCGAGCATCCCCATGATCGCCACAGGGAGCGACATCTGGGAGGCCTCATCAAAGATCTGCAGGTCGAAGACCACCGGCCTCTTGTGCTCATCGTGGAGGCGCTTGGTGCCTACCGCGAAGCAGGTTGCTCCCACCACCATCCCTCGCCTGTGGGAACCAGCCGCCGCCTGAGCATCCTGCAGGGTCTCGAAGTTTTTGACGTCCACCAGATCATCGGCGTTGTACTTCTGGCCCACCTTAAAGACCCGGACACTGGAGTATTTGTGCTGGCTGTTGAGGCTCTGAATGCGGTTGAGGGCGTTGTTGATGCTGCGGTGGGTGAATCCGGTGACCATCACCATCTCCCCCCGTGAGGCATACCGCAAGGCAATTTCGGCCAGCACGCTGGTCTTCCCAGTCCCAGGTGGTCCCTGGATGACGGTGAGCAAGGGGTTCCCCATGGCGGACCGGTACGCTTGCTGCTGACTCCCATTGAACTCTGGAGGGGGAAACACGAAGGGATCCACGCCAGGGGCAGGCAGGTTCCCGAACAGCACCCGGGAAATCCGGTCCTCGGCTTTCGGGAGGTTCTGGTACTGATCCAGGGCCTTCAAGGTGAAATCCCGCAAATCCACCAGGTCCTGGTCCAGGCACCACACCTCCGGACGGTAATGCCGGGTGAACTGGTCCAGCAGGCCCTTCTGGAAGGCGCGAAGCGTCCAGATGGTCATCGTTCCCACGTCATGGTCGTCTTCCAGGGTGACCGGGACCCGGGCTCCGGTGGGATCACCGGCATTGAGCAGCAAGGCATCCCCCGTGCGAAAACGGGACAGGTTGGTCGTGATTTGCACCCTCAACACACCATCGTTCACACTGCGCAGGCGGAGGTCCGTGACACAGACCCCCTCCTGGATGCGCCTGGCCACCGGGAGTTTCCACAGCGGAGTGAGGGCATCCTTCTGGGCCTGAAATTCGGTTTCGATGAATTGTTTCAATGCCGTCACCAACAGTGTTTTGTCCATGGGATCTCCCTTGAAGGTCTGGTTTCAGTTTAGCACCATAAGAACAATTGTCAATACTGATTCATTCGTATGAGACAGGAAAAAATTCATTATGGAGTGTTTACTAGCGTAAGACGCTATACTCAAAAAGTGGAATGGATGCACCAACTCTTCAAGCTGCAAAACAGACTCAGGAAACACGCAGTGTGGCGGCATCCGGAGGACCAGGCGTGGACAGGAAACCACGCAGAGCACCCGCGCTTCCTGGCGGTGGTGGAAGACGTAACAGAATTTCATGCCTATTGGGAGGAAAGCCAGCGGCTTGCTCGCAAATTGAAACGCAAAGGGCTCAGCACCCGCTGGGTGCCCGTGTTTTTGGATGAAGTGTGGGTGTACGCCACCCTGCAGCAGTCCCAGGCCCTGAAAACCCAGCTTTTCACGGGTGGCCCCCACACCCTCAGCATCCCTGGTCAATTTCCTGAGGGTGAAATGCTGGACGCTTTGCATCGGGACATCGAAAGGATTCGAGAACACTTCCCGGAACTGAACGCTGAAATTCAGTCCAACGCCCCAGGCTCCGGTGGCCACAGCTTCACCTTCACCACCCCAACCCCCCTCACCCTGAGGCTCTCGGAGGGCAGGCGATTTCGCATGTACGCCCGAACCGTCAACCGAGGCACCCACAAAGACCTCAAAGTGGGAGCCATAGTCATCCGAGGTCTGCAGCAGGACGTGCAAGTCAGCCGCCCCAGGATTCCCAGGGCCGACCAGAAACAACTCCTGTTCACTGTGGGACCCCTCAGTTTCTACAGGTGAACACAGCCCAGAAGCTCATTGGGGCAAGAAGGCACGTCTCCAACTCAGGTCAGGTCTCCACCCCTTGAACTTTTCTGGAATCACCACCCGGGCCTGCTCAATTGCGTGTGCAACCACCTGCAAATCAGGCTGCACCTGCCCAGAAATCTTGACCGCCCAGAAGTCCAACGCAACATTCAACATGTCATTTTGACCTCTGGCATGCACAATGAAAGGCTCCTGGAGTTGCTCACTGAAGATGCGCACCACGGCCTGCATTTCGATTTTGTTCATCTGCACCACTTTGCCCCGTACCACCACCTGATTGATGGGGTCCCCCTCAGGGTAAGCCTGGATGCGGAAAGGGCGACTGAGGTGGTTGTGCACCCTTCCATCCCGGTGGGTGTGCAGGAAGTATTGCACTTTCAACCTGCACTCCAGGCGATGCAGCAGCTTCTGCTGCAGTTTCAGAGACACAGGTGTGCGCAGGAACAACCCAGTACCATCGTCAGCGTCAAGGTGCAAATAAGCCCCGTTGTCCCCAATGATCACTGTGGGATGCCCGGTGAGAATCAATAGAGACGTGCAGGGTTCCGCTTCCATGGTGCATTCAGTTTAAAGGAACTTCTCCGGCTGGGATCTGAATGCACCGCACAGGTGTTTCGCTTTGCTGATGGTCTGCAGTGATCCCCAGTGGGCTTATTGCGCACGCACAACAGCCGAATGACGCTGTTGAACGGATTTCCCTTGCAAAACATGGCCACGCTCCAGAAAACGAAGTTCCTGCAGGTGGATCTTGTTGCCCAGTTCCGTCAATTCGGAAAGTAAACGCTGCACCTCTGCATCCTCCACTGCCAGCCCTGACATGATCTGTGGCAGCCGGGCAAGATGAAAGTGGTTTCGGATCATCCTCTCCTGTGCTCTGGGACCGTAATTCAAGAAGGCCTTCAGGGACCGGGTGGGTGGCCCGGCCAGGGTGCACAGCATCTTCCAGCGGTCTGCGGGCTGTTCCGGGGACAGCACCACCTTCATGAAGGTTGGCAGGTGTTTTTCGGTGCAGCGTTTCAGCACCTTCCGTTGAAGATCATGCAGTTTTTGCACCCACTTCTGGTGCTGCAAATGATCCTTCAGAGGAACCAGACGCACCAGGGTCAGGGTGAGGCCTTGACCCTGGGTGATGCGGTTCGCTGGAATGTGCACCACCGTGAAGGTGAGGCTGCAGGTCGGGCAGAGGATCTGGTGCTGGGTTTTCCCGGCTGGATCCGTGAGGCTGTGAACGGTGTGCTTTCCGCATGGGCATAAGTAATGGCGGTTGAATGTGGTGGTGTCGTGCTGCATTTCAGAGTCAGGGTAAGGCAAAAAGTCACACCTTGCCTCCGGGTTTTCCCTGATGTCTATCTGGGCAGATCCCGGTGGTCTGCACCCGATTGTGGTCGCTGAGGGGAATCTGAAGTACAATGGATCATCAGCAGAATTCAACACTCTGTTTTGTGTTTTGACATAATGAAAGAGCCCTTTCACCCTTGAGGAAAACATGTTTCGATCCATCCCAAACGTCCCAATTCCCCTCCAGAAAGCCCAGCAACAACTCGGGCTTTACCTGCTGCTGGAAATGCAAAGCCAGGGAGACACGCTCCACAGCCTGGCCCACGACACCAAATTATGCCCAGAAATGCTCAGGCAGCTCGTGCACGGCCAGCACCCCCTGAAAGCAGAGCACGCCATCAAACTTGCACACCACTGGCAGATCAGCCCAGAAACCCTGATCCACTGGCAGCAGGACATTGACAGCCTGATGGTCTCAGCCCAACCCCTGGATCTCTCTGTCTGAACTTCAGAACTGTCTGGCAATGCCCGAAAGGGTGTTCCCCTGACAGGTGGCCTGCAGCCCGGTGTCCACCAGCTGGTAGGACTCGCAGCCCAGCAAAGACAGCACCTCCAAAGGCAGCCAGACACTTCCATAGACCAGCGCAGGGGCCGACTTCAAGGCCACCATGCGGTCTTTCAGCACCACGTAACCCGCGCCCAGGGTGAAATTCACCGGGTCCCCTTTGTAAAGCAGGCGGTACTCCCCGCCCCCCAGATCGTCCAGAAACACCCGGTAATTGGGGGTCAGGTGCGTCTGGGTGATGAAGTACCCCAGTTCAAAATACTGGCTGCCACGCGGGGGCACATAAGGCGGGGGTGGCGGAGGAGGGGGCGGTGTGTCCAGCAGATCCGCAAAGCAAGGCAACTCTGCGAGGGTCTTGCGGGTGCCTTCCAGCTTGAAGGTGTAGGTGAACTGCTCCTGATTGTAATTGCTGAGCCGCACCAGGAAAGTTCCCGCATCCTTGAAGGCAGGAATGAACAACGGCACATCCAGCAAAGACAGGGTGCCAGCGGTCCCCTTGGGGGTGGGCCGCAAATTGAGCTTCTGGGCTGGTTGCTGGTCGAGACGGTACAGCATGGGGATGCTGCCCTCGGTCTTCAAGAATTCCGTGTTGCTGACCATTACGATGGGCCGGTTGTCGTTGCAGGACAGGAAAACTTGCGCTTTCTGGGTGGTGTCCCAGACACTGGCTGTCTTGATCACCTCGTCGGTGAACGGGTCGGTTTCGGAGGTCAGGGTCCAGGGTGCGGCCAGCGCCGGGGAACACAACAGGAGCAGGGTGGGCCTGAGCAAACGCATGCTTCACGGTAGCACCTGCTGTCCCCTCGGGCCAGTCCCTGAGGGGGTGTCGCTCAGGCCACTGGACGGATTTCGCACCCCGGCAGCCGCCAACGGGAAGCCTGCAGGAGGGCAAAATCAGGAATGAAAACCCACAGCCTGACACCTCTTTCGTGGTCGTAGGTTTCCAGCCAGGTGCCTTTGACGTCTTCAGGGTCTTCACGGCAGGCCTCGGCCCACCAGGCGAGGGCGGCTTGCTGGGCGGCCTGCAGGCTGGGGTAGTTTCCGAGGGGACTGCGGTGTTTGCGGACCACGTGAACGATGAACATCACTGTCTTGATTATGTTGCCTGCGTACTCAAGAATCAAGGTTCTCGAACCAAAAGGATGTCCACAGATCAATCCTCCAGAGCCTGATCGTTGCCCCCCACCCAAACCTTGCCTTCAAACACCTTTTCCATCACCTCTTCCTCCGTCGAAAGCACCTCAGGACGCAAAACCCGCCATCTGGCAAGCAAAACTTCAGGGTCAATCACAGCCATGAGGTCCTCATGCAAACGAAACCCATGCCGAATGCCCTGATCTGACGGCTCCCGGATGGGGGACAAAAAGAGCTTCATCAATTCCCGCAGCGCAGCAAAATCCGAAGTTCGGGCTTGCCAGAAGGCTTCAAACGCCACCCTGTCCCCATGCTCTCGCCAGTGCAGCAAAAAACGGGCAGCATGCTCCGACTGCAGGAAACCCGGCTCCTTCGACTCCACCTGAATGCGTGTGGCCAGCTCAGTGCAGGCCATTTTCAGCACAGAGTCCAGCAACGCAACCCCCCGGTCTCCCAGTTCCCTGGTCCGCACAACCATCCGATTCAGGAACAGCGTTTGAAAAAACACGCTTTGTTTGCCTGCATGGAGGGCTTTGAGCAGAGCAGGAGAGTTCTGGTCCTCTGATCCTTTCTGAAACAACCGCACCCACACCAACACCAGACCATCAAAAATGCCCTTGTCTGCATCCCTGACCCTCAGTTCGGCCTCCATCGACACCAGCGCTTCGGTGAGGGCCAAAACGAACGCCTCATCCTGCCAGGACAGGTGGTGCTGCAATCCCTGCAAGGCGTCCGTCAGACGCTCACCGTCAAGCAGGTTCAGCACATCATCCCGGATGGACTGCCCGGCAGCAAACAAAGCACGCATCTGGTCGAGTTCACTCTTGCGCACGTCTTCCTTCCGGATGCCAAACATGAAGTACCGGTGGAAGAAATGCGGATGGCTCAACCGGAACTGCTGAAACAGCACCTGCAGGCTCAGGCCTGCAGCAGAGGGACGCAAAAAGATCTCAGAATCAAACAAAGGCAGTTTCTCAATGCCCTTGCGGTCCAGAGGAAACAGCAACCAGAGCACCTTGCCCATCCATGTTTTGTCGGTGGCTTCCTCCAACATGGCGGTGAAAGCGGCCTGCCGCTGGCTGGTCAACAGCTGAGCATAGACGATGTTTGTGAAGGGATAGCTGCGCTCCAAGAAGGCATTGTAGGCCCTGGGTTCATGCACCCTGAGGGCCTCAAGCAGCATCAAATCCATCACGCTGATTTCAAACCCACTGGAGGTCTTGAAGCGCAGGGCGTAAAACCCCACATTGTTCAGGAAGCGTTTGGTGCGCCGCACGTTGGTCAGCTGCTGCTGCAGAACCGCATCGTAAACCTCCCGCACGCCCCTCAACTGTTTGGGATCCTCTCCCAGCAGCTTTTGTGCTTCTTGCAGGAAGTACCGCTTTAGGTGTTCTGAGTCGGGTTCTGGCAAGGTCAAGGTCACCTGGAACATCTTTTCCAGGTAAATCCGACCACTCTGGCCCGCCTCTTGGAGTAGGCTTTCCACCATTTCCCGATCAAAGAAAGACAGGTAGGTCACATTGGGGAAATCCCCATTGGCCTTGATGATCTGCAGAACCTTCTTCAATTCTGCCTTGTCGAGACGGTCCAGGTCATCAAAGCACACCACCAGCTGACCCTGGAGTTTCTGCATGGCCGCTGACAACTCTTGTTTGACTTCCTCCAGGGTTTTGTCGGTGCTGGCTTTCAGGGTCAGAATTTGGTTGTTGATGGCGGTGCTGCGAAACCGGAACACCAGAAACCACAACAAGACCAGAAGCAGGCCTGCGAACAGCCACACCATCCAGGTGCCCCGGGTGGCCACGGCAGCTGCCGTCAGGGCGCCTGACAGGGCAGCCAGCACCACATTCAGGCGCACCAGGTCCTCAAAGAAACCGCTGTAATTCAACTTTGCAGCGTAAACGCTCAGAGACCGTAAAAGCTTGCGGTCCCCCATGATGCCGGACTGCGTGATTTTGCGGTCGATTTCCCGAAAGAACACGGTTTGCAAGTCCTCATTGCCAGACCAGTGCCAGGGGTTGAATTCCAGGTAGATGATTTTCCCCTGATCGATTTCAGGCCTCAGGTGCTGGAGCATCAGGTTTTTGACGGAGGTTTTCCCTTCCCCCAAGGCGGCGCACACTGCGACAGACAGTCCCGGATGGCCGTGGTTGTGTTTCAAGGTGGCGGCGAGGGCCTGAGCGAACTCGCCCCGCTGCAGCAGGTCTTCTTCCAGTGAACCAATCGGGTGATCGTGGTTGAACGGTCGGGTCACAGCATGCACCTCACAGGCAAAAAAGAGGAACGACGGCTGCCCTCAGGGATTGGTGTGGAAGAGCACCGACGTGCCTTTCTCGGCATGCTCCAGAAAGAACTGCGGCCCCTGTTTGCGGATCTTGTAGCCCTCTTTGAATTCCGGAAAAACAGCGACCACTGGAGTGTTTTCCTCACACTCCAGGCACTTCAGGTAGTAGCCATACTTGCCCCACAGCATCTCCAGCTTTGTGCTCTGACACTTCCGGCATTGCTTCAAGAAACCTTGAATGGGAGGAACGACAGGAACAGCAGGCTTTCTTTCAGCAGCAACTGGCTTTGGTGCACCTGGCACCAGAGGGGTGTGGTGGGACAGCAGCATCTGGCTGAAGTCCTGCAGGTTTCCTTCCCCCAGGTCCTGGTAGGTTTTGAGGGTGAACAGGGCTTTCGCGGTTTTGCGGTTCTGCAGGATGCGGTTTTTCACTTCATCCACAATCGCCTCAGCCTTCAACACCCCATCCGGGCGGTGCTTCCCGGAGATCAGGCCGTTGTCGCTGATGGCAATGAGAATCCCACTCTGGAACTCGCTGGCTTTGATGGGACCGAGCATCTGCATCCTGCGGGTGATCAGGGTGGGGATTTTTTCGTCCATGAAGCGGTTGAACAGCTCCAGTTGCCTTTCCGCCTGCTTGATGGGAGAAGGCATGCCTTGAAAGCGGCCCTCCCATTTTCGTGCCCACTCCCCGTGCTCATTGATTGAGACTTCACTGGTGACACTTTTGGACTCCACAATGATCCAGCCGTAAGTGTGCAGGATCAGGTGGTCCATCTGGGCCACATTGCCCCCAAGCTCAATCCTCAGTCCGTTCAGCACGAAAACCTGTTTGTCGTCACCGAAAGCCCGCTGCAGGTAGTAGGCCATCTGTTGCTCGGCCTTCAGGCCAGCGGCTTCAAACTTGTCTTTCGGGGTGGGGGCATCGGAATTCTTGACGATCATGCCCCCAGTTTATGCGACTGAGCGCGGGAAATGGCCCCAAAAGCAGCTGCACTGAACCTGGGGTAAACCCTTACTCGAAGTGAGTGATCAGGCCTGGAAGACCCTTTTGTTCACTCAGGCCTGCAGACCTGATGCTTTTCCTGACCCTGCTTCTGGTGTGTGATGGAAAGCCCCAAGGATCAGACACACGGCACCCCCGGCCAGCACTGCCCAGCCATACTGCATCTGGATGATGGGGTCATGGATGTCCTCCCGCACCCACAACTTCTGGAAGTCCTGGTGTTTCACGTACAAAAGCAGCCCTGCGAGGGCTCCGGGGACCAGCAGGTACGTGTGCCAGCGCAAAGCGGAGAGGCACAACCCCAGCACCCCAAGGAGGATGAACCACCATCCGTTTCCCTGTCCGTTGTTGAAGAGGTTCAGGCTTCCCATCAGGGGCACCTGCACCGCAGGCAAGAACACCCCGAAGATCAACATCACACTGCCCAGCACTCCCAGATGCTTCATGTGTTCACCTTAGCACGACCCACCTTCAGTTGCTGGCCCACAGGACCTCCTTTTTGATTGATGGGCGGGCACCTGCTGACCTCTATGGGATCACGCAGCAAATATCTGTCTATAGGAATATAAATTATTGATACTACAAGAGTATAATTTATAATAAAGGAGAAACATGCCCCCCAACACCGAAACCAGCGTGTCCGTTCGGGCCGCCAAAATCTTGCAGGCCGTCAAAGAAAAACCCGACCACCACACCATCAAAAGCCTCGCCGAGCACCTCCACGAAGACTACCAGAAGGTGCAAAAGCCCATTCAGCAACTGATGGAAGCCAAATTCCTCAGCTGGAACGGAGACAAACTCATGCCCCACCACCCCCCGAAAGCCCGCCTGGATGATCTGGCCCCCGCCATGGAACGCATGTACCTGCCCTACAAACCGAATTACAAGCTGCCCCGTCCCAGACCCGAGCATGAATTCATCCGGTTCAGTGAACCTGCCCACCCGGTGGCCAGCCAGCATCAGGAACCCTTATCTGAGGCCCCCACGCACGGCTTTGAGGTGCTGATTCGCGGGAACCCCACCGGCCTTTTCACCTGGCCTTACCAGCCGTTCTTCAGACACGAGGACCTGGTGCACCTGCATGTCCCCTGCAAGCGTGGCCCCTTGAGCCCTCCAGAGACGTTGCTGGTGCAGGCCTGGGATCTGGATGTGGTGCTGCGCCCCCTGCCGTGGCTGTGAAGCAAACCTGCCCTGAATCAGGACAAACCTGCCCTGAAATGCCTTTGCGGCAGCCTGATTTGTCCGGTCCTGACCGCACCCCTGGACTAAAATGACACCAGAGGGAAACATGACCGACCCCACCCTGCACCAAAAACTGCTGGCCTTGCCCCCAGGATCCCCTGAGATGGTGAAACTGGGTGATGCCCTGAGTGCCACGCAACTCAAAACCCTCAAAGACCACGGCATTCCCATCCGCTGGTCCCCCATGGGGCCCACCTACACCCTGATTGAATTTGAGCAAGAAGCACGCCACCACCTGACACCGTGACCCCTCGCTTCACAGATTCTGGAGCCCAGGGTCTGCTTTCAATGCTCCAGTTCGTCATCCCGGTCGTCCCGGTCTCCTAGCCTGCGGTAAGAGTTTGCCAGTTTCCTGAGCATCCGACTGGTCCTCGGGAATTGCCCTTGCAGCACATCCGCATCCCGCAGATGCCGTGCCTTCAGAGCATGCTCCTGAGCCCCTGCTTCACGGTGGGCTTTTTTGATCAGCCCCCTCTGGTCCTGGCGGCCCACCAAAACCCCTTTATCAAAATCCTCACTGGCCAGCTCCTCAATGAGATGACGAACCGCCTCAGGAGGCCAGATGTCCTCGCTGTCACAGTGCGACACCACCCACCCCACTTCCTCCAGCGCATCACACCCCAAGGCAGCGCAAGCAGCCAACGCCCGGGGTGCCCACTGCACCAGCGTGAGGGTCAATCCTTTGCCTGAAAGGCCCAGGTCCGGGCCATGCTGGAAAGAAGAAACCAAGTTGTAGGCCGCCCACCAGCGTTTCCTCTGGGCCTCCACATCAGGACTGTTGGCATCCACGGGCGTCAGGTAGACCTGCATCACTACAGCGAAGAAGTCCGGTCTGGCCACCATCCACTGGTGCAGGTGCGCAGGGGATTGGCCAGGCACCGTGAAAAACGGCATGAGTTTCCATTCGATTTCAGCAAGCTGAAAAGCCGTGATTTCCCGGTCGTTTTGCAGGTGCTCAAAGATCACCTTCAGGTGATGCCAGAGCATCTCCCCAGAAAACCTTTCATGCAGGTTTTCCTTGCGGATGGCCTGCTCCATGACCTCCAGAATCAAAGCAGTCCGCACGGGCAGCAGTTCCTCATGCATCAGCCGATGACCGATGGCATCCAATGCAAACCAGGGGCGGTTCTGCTCCAGCAGGCATTTCACTGCATGCTCCATGTCTTCCACCCGGTTCACCAGCAGGTCAGGAAGGGTCTCCCAGTACCTTTTCTCCAGTTCAGGACCGATCGCCTGCAGGCGTTGCCAGGTGCTGGCATCCCGGGTCAGGGGCAAAAAGAAATTCAGCAAGGCTTCCACAGGCAAAACCGGAATCAGCCCTTCCAGCATGGGGTCGGCCCAGGGCCAGCCTTGCACCGCGAACCTGTGGGTGATGAACCCCTGCGCGAACTCCACCCAGACCTGCTGGTCGCTTCCCAGGGTGGTTTCCAGCAGCACGTCTTCCTGAGTGACCACACCTGGCACATGAACCGCCTGAATGCCCAGCCTGTTGGCGTGGTACGGCTCCAGGTGAAGGGCAAAGTCAAGGAGGCCTTTCAGTCCGTCCTGCGTGAAGATCTCCTCTATGGCCTGGATTTGCAACCGATGCAAAGCCTCCAGATAAGGCCTGTAGGGGGATTCTGGCATTCCGGCAATCTGAGGACATTTTTGGAACAACCACAGGTGCCGGTCCTTCAGCACAGGAGGAACCAATGCATGCAGGCGCTCACTGAGGATGGTCTGGGGTTCTGCGGTGTTCAGCCATGGGTCGTCGTGAAATGAAGCCGCCTGATGCAGCAGACTTCTGACTTCACCCCACACCACTGCCAGATCCTGTGAGGACAGCTGTTGTGGATTCAGTTTTTGCAGGGCCTGCAGGACCCTGGATTGTGGCTCTCCCCGAAGGGCACGCACTTTTTGCAAAAGGGACTTCCAGAGGAATGCGCTGGGTTCCCTGTTGGCGTCTTTCAAGAGGACGTCCAGGCTGGTGTTGAACAGCAACATGTACTCTTCAGGACCTTCAGTGTGTTCAAAGCCGTGAAGCCAGTGCCGCCAGGTGGGTTTGTGGGTCCCAAAGACCAGAGACCCATTCAAGGTGGGAAGTTGCCGCAGGTAAAGCTTCTGGGCTGTTCTGCGGTATTTTTCTTGCTGGTGCAGCCCAGCCATCACCTTCAGTCGCTCTTTCGCAGAAGCAGTGGTTTGGGCACAACCAGGATTGAACACCACAGAGAGCGTTTCACGAGGGCTTTTCCCGGTGGACCTTGTGGCCTCTGGGTTGATGACCGTTAAATCAGAGAGGATGCGAGTGACCTGCGCCAGGTGCGTGGGGCTCCAGGCCAGCATCTCCAGGGTGAACATCATGGCCACATGAGGGCTGTTGCCCCATGCATCCGGCTGAAAGGTTTCCAGCAATGCCGAAGTGTGTTTTTGCGCAGCATCCAGGAAGGCATCTGGGGCAGCTTCGGCCAGTTCTGACAGGACATCGCTCAGAGAAGCCCAGCGTTTCCAGTCCGCGTCCTTCAGCAGGGTGCGCACACTCTGCTCCACAAGGTCCCCACCATCTTTGCGGGAGTGCCCACTCCAGTCCCAAGCCCCCATCACCGCGAGGGCTTCTGCCATGCCCGTGCGCAGCCGATCCGAGTGGGTCAATTGGCGTTCCAGCACGGCAGCGAGAGGTCGATCATCTGGTGTGAGGTCATACTTGGGATCCTGTTCCCCCAGCACGTCCAGCAGCGCATGGTGAAAGGTTGTGAGTTGGGACTGCGTGACATGCCGACACAGCAATGCCCAGGCGTCTTCCAGCGACACCAGTTGCCAGACGGAGTCCGCCTTGAGAATGGGGGCATCGTCCACATTCAGCCAGTGGACGAGTCGTTCTTGCAAAGATTCAGCGTCTTTGCGGGCCAGCTTGGTGATGACCTGGGTGTCTGCCTCGTGGTCTTCATCCCAGCTGCCCACCAGCATCAGTGGAATCAAATCGGCAGCTGCAGCATCAGACCACACGGGTCGGGCCAGACTTGAACGGTCAGTCACCAGCATGCGGTGCAACACAGGAACCCTGCCCCGGGAGTGCGTCAAGAGGTGGGTGGCTTCATACCCAGGAATGCCCAATTGCTCCAGGGCCTTTTCAGCCAATTGCTGATTCAGCACAGGAAGAACCACGGTGTCCGAGGTGGCCTCACCGGATCTTCCGAGCGGCAGGAACACATGGTGGCCGTTCTCTGTGGCCTGATGGACGTGCCTCCGGTCCTCAAACTCTGGAATCAGAACCATGGGGGAATTCGGGGTGCGTTGCACCTGATTCCACACTTGCGTGTCTGAAACCTGAAGGGCACGGGCCAGATCAGGGTCTGCCTTATCACCTTCTCGAAGCAGCACGGCGGCCAGAAACATGGTGGCTTCTTCACGTGTTTCTGCCTTCACGGCCAGCACCCCTGCATCTCCTTGCAGCCACTGCAGGACCCGCTGGGCTTGCTGTTCCCGACCTGCCAGCAGCAGTTCCGGAGTGAAGGCAGGCCGGGTGCTTTTGGCCCACTTGTTCCACAGGCCCTCCAGGTCCTCCACGTGAGGGGGCCGGAGGCCGATCAGGTGAGAGACCCAGACATGCAGGGCAGGGTGCCGCTCCAGCCAGTCCTGAAGGTCATCTGCATCGTAGGCTTCAAGGTCTTTCCAGGGATAATCTGGATTTTTTTCTTCTTTCTTCTTTTCCACCCAGGTTTTTCTGCGGTTCCAGCTGCGCAGGTTCACGTGCACAAAAGTCAGGTGGTCGCGGTCTGGATGATCCTCCTCAAAGGACCGCTTGACATAATCCCTCTGTGCTTTGTCTCCTGGATCTTTATCGGTGCTGAGTTCCCACACAGAGCGACCTGCAGGCACTTTGTCATTTCCAGTGGCCCCTTCCACCTCGCCATCCCAGCCGCCTGTGCTGGTGCCTTTTCCGGCAGGGAAATGCAGTTTCGTCAAGTGGGGTTCACTGGCGTGAATCAAACGCCGGATGATGCGGGGAAGCTCATGGGCAGCGTCAGGGTGCTCGGCGTAGTGGTTCAGGTCGGTGGCTGTGGCGTAAAGGGCTGCTGGCATGCTGTTCTCATTTTACAACCCTGCTGGCATTCTGTTTGAGACAAAATGCATGGGGAACGAAACTGCCAGGGAAAGACGGACCACTGAATCCCCCAAAACAGTCAATACTCCGCAGGCAAAAGAAGAACCTTTGCCATCGTTTGTGGATCAGCAAAACTGTCTGGATTTCGATCTGCAACTTTGATTTTTGGGCATGCCAAGGCGTCACGCATCACCGGTCAGTGGATCTTCGTGTCCAGGCGAGGTCTCACCTCACCCATGATCTTCAGAGGCGTTCTGAGGGGAGGGTGGTGTTCGAGGCAGCCAGGAGGGGAGCAGTCTACTCACCACCGCGTGCAGCAGATGGACCAGCAACTCCAGGGCACGCTGGAAGCTTTTTGGGCCGTGTTTTCCTGCCAGTTTCAGCACCTGTAGGACAAAATTCGTCCACTGCCAGGTGATCAGGGTGATGCCAGCCAGGGAGAACACAATCCACAGCAGGTGTTGGGTTTCCATCAGAGGGATCCTTTCATATGGGCATGTTTGTGAGAACCACCTGTGGCCCTGAGGGTTGGTGGTGCCCAGAAGCATCATAGCCAAAATCTGATCAAGATTCATCAATTTTCCTCTAAAATAATACCTATACTGAGTTCAAAGATGCTTTGACGGAAAAAAGAATACATGCTATGTTTGAGACACAGCAAATAAGGAGAATTATGGGACTGCGTGAACAACTCAACGAACACAAACTGAAAATCCTGGAATTCCTGCGCAACAAAACCACCTCCAGCGGAGCCTACAGCGTCCGCCCTCCCCAAAACATCAAAGAAGCCTTCGATTACCTGGTGGACTCCAGAGGCACCAACGTCAGCCTCGAAATCACCCAGCTGCTCATCAAAGAACTCCACCAGGAAATCGGCATGGACCCCCGAGATCCCCTCAGCTCCGCCCGCAAAATCCCAGACCGCATCAGCGAAGTGCTGCGTGGCCATGAGATGGTCATCACCGACATTCCCGAAGCCCTCGCCCCATTCGGCTACCAGACCTTCGCTGACGTGGTCAACCCAGAACGCTCCCTGGAACGCATCACCACCCGCCTGATTGAGCACATCAGCACCGCCTACCACGTCCACAAAACCTGGCTGCTCACCGGCAGTGGCGGTTACAACCCACCCTCACCCGCTGGAGACAGCCTGCACGACCTGATCGAAGACCTGGTGATCAACCTGCTGGAAGAACGCAACCCCTCCCTGGTGTTCTTCCACGCAGCTGAACCCCGCGTGCGCAACCAGCATGCAGTGCTGGTGATGGTGAAATTCAAGAACTTCACTGTGCCAAACGACACGGGCCTCACCCACCACCGCGTGTACGGCCCTTACACCCTGCGCACCAAAGGCGACCGCCACCAACTGGAACTCACCCGCATCCTGCAGCAAGTCCTGGCCTTCCATCACGAACTCAGAGACCAGGCCAAACGCCTGAACCCCGGATCCATCACCTCCTTTGAGATCAGCAAAGACACCCTGGACCACTACCTGCACGGCCACCTTCACTCCACCGACCTGACGGGCCTCGGCACCCCCAGCACCTTCCAGGACCTGCTGGAAGACGGCACAGAGAGTGATTTTGTTGCCGCAAGACGCGACGTGAAAGTGCAATACCAGGGGCTGCTGTCTTACCTCTCCAGCCACAGCATCCGGAAAGAGGACCCCAGCACCGCCTTTGCCATCCGGGCCGTCAACAACGAACTGCCCCACCAGGCCTGGGAAACCCGCCACCGCAAACTGTACTTCCAGGACCCCACCAAAAATGAATGGCTGATGGTGTTCCAGGACCGCTGGGATGTCGCGTTGCCCGGCAACCAGGAACCCAAAATCTACCGTGCCCTCACCCTGCAAGGCGAACCTGCCGTGCTGGAATTGCGCGGGGTGACCTCCAAAGGACCCGCGTTTGAACGGCACTACCCCTACCCCAGGCAAGCCTACCCCGACACCTGGGGCAACTGGTACCCCGGGGAATTCGGCTGGCTGAGCGAACAGGAACACCAACTGGCCTTGCAGAACAACCCCCCCAAACCCCGCCCCGTGGACCCTGAAGAAATCCTGGAAGAGGACGACTGACGTTTGATTTGCCTGATGCAGCTCTGACGGAAAAAGAATGTGTCATGGCAGGCAGGTGCAAGCTGGCCACTGAAACCAATGGAAACCCACTCTGACAGAGGAATGCAGCAATGCACTCCTCTGTCACCTTTGGCAGGCCTCAGAGGCTCACACTGAAGGGTCAGGCGGATCCTGCTGGGATGAGAGCGCTGAACGCAAAAATGAAGGCAGCAGGTGCTGCACCACCGTCCGGAGCAGCTGCATCAGCTGACCCAGGGCGTACTGGAAGCTTTTCGGACCATGCTCACCGGCCATTTTGAGCACCCTCAGGGTGAAATTCAGCACCTGCTGGGTGAACAGGTAGAAGGCAACGAGGAACAGGGCGGGCCACAACAAGTTTTGGGTGTCCATGGGGTTTCCTTTCATGACAACACCTCCCCGGCAGGCTGTGAGGCAGCCCGCAAAGGTGAAGTCCAAACGAGAATTCCTGGGGTGGAGCAGAACCAAACACGTCCTGCAGGGATGTGCAAAGAATAGCGCAGGCCAAAAGCCTGCGCAGTCAAAAATTTCTCTTTGCTTTCTTTCAGCTTACAACCCCTGTCAAGCTCCTGTTCGTTTTGCCTGTGAATGCTGTCCCAGACGAAATCAGGGCTTCAGGGCGTAATTCCAGCGGAAGGCAGGCTTTCCTTGTTCAAAGGCGCTGGTGAGCACCAGGTTTTGCCCTTTCTGCTGGATGGCATTCCGGTCCAGGGTGCCCCAGGTGCTGCTGAAATGCGCGATTTGCCCACGGTTCTGGCAGGCAAAAATGAATTTCACTTGCCGGTCCCAGAACAGGGCCATGCTCACCGTGTCCTGCGCATACATCCCCTTTGCGGCCCACTTCTGGGACGAAGGATCCCCCACGAAGAGCAGGTTCTGGATGCCTTTTTCATCCTGCCAGCCTGCCGAGAACTGCTCACAGCCCCCTTCGTTGCGGAGGATCACCCGGGTGGTCACCGCGTACTGGGTGAAGCTCAACCCTGCCTTCAGGGCCTCGGCGTAACTGAGGGGGGGTATGGGGGGAACCCCCTGGGCATTGCAGCCCGACAGCAAAACACCCAGAAATAAAAATGAAGCAACATTGATTTTCATGGAACGATGGTAACACCCCACCATCATCAGGGCTGGACAAATTCCGGAGCACCATCAAATGGAGGGAGCATCATGTTTTTCTGGGGTTCAGCGCAAAATGCGTTTCTCCCTGGCGGCTTTCAGCCACAGGGGGAATTCCGCCAGCATGCGGCGGTACAGTTCCGCATCGCTGATCTCCGCAAGGTCATCCACCGCAAAGAAATTCGCGTTGTCCACCACCCGGCCCTCCAGGGCGTCCAGTTTCTCCAGAACCCCGTAATTCCTGCCGCCCAGACCAATGAACTGCCAGAAGATCGGGAAGTGTGCCGCCTCGGTGATCACCTGTTTGATGGCCCCCGTCTGGCTGACCCCACCATCCGAAATGAACAAAATCAAAACCGGATCCTTGCTGTTCTTGTGCCGTTCCAGCAACGCCCGCATCACCGGGGGTTCATTGTTCGCCCCGCCCAGCCCCAGCAGAAACCGTCCGGATTCCGTCAGCACCGTCCTGGCCACGTACCCGTCCAGGTTCTGCAGGGTCACGTCCTCGGTGTGGTGGTGCTCACTGGCATAAAACCAGCTTTCCAGTTTCCCGTCATCGTCGAGCCGCATGGCCAGCACCGCAATGCGGTCCACCACCTGCTGCACGGTGCCACTGCGGTAGGCGTTCTTCATGCTGCCGGTCGCATCCATCACCAGCACCACCGCCGCTTTCTCGTCCGCCACCCCCTGTTTTTCCAGCGTCAAATTGACGGTCTTCACCAGGTTGATCAACTTCTGACCGGACGGGTGGGCCTGCACCCGCTTCTCCAGGTCCAGACTTTTGCTGAGTTTCGGGGGTTTTGGTGCAGTGGGGGTTTTCTCCACCCCGCCGTAATGCCGGAGCAGCTGGGAGAGGCCCCCAGAGAACCCCTGACCCACCGCCCCGATGCGCCACTGGTCCTTGAAGTAGACTTCCAGGAAGATCAGGGCTTTCTCCTTGAGGAATTCTGTTCCGGTGACCTGGAAGGCCATCACCTCCTGGCCCCCAGCCAAGAGGGTGATCTGCCCTTCTGGAAAATCACGCATGGTTCCGTTCCCGTCAATGCTCACCGTGAACACCAGTTTTCGCACCGACTCAGGCAAAAGGGACAGGTTCACCTGGAAGCGCTGCAGTTCCCCCGGTTGCCCCGGAAGCAACCTCAGGGCCCCCCGAGGGCTTTCTGGCTGGTTGAAGAAGCAGAAAAAACGGTCATCGGAGAGCTGGTCCTGAGCATCCACCCCGAAGAGGGTGGCGTCCAGGGTCAGGTTCTGGGGGTTCTTGAAGCGCACCGCAACCGTGAACTCCGGCAAGGGGGTCACAGCGATCAGGGGGCTTTTCTGGCCTTTGCTGAACCTCAACATGCACTAAACCTCAGGGCTTCACCGGCACCGAGAACGAAAAAGGCCTCAGGGGGTACACGCCCAGCACCTTGCCATCCGGGAGGCTGGTGCGGTAAAACGCCCCGGTGAGGGTGTAGGTGCCTTCCGGCAAATGGCCCGTGTGCTGAAAGACCTGAAACACTTCGGTTCCAGCTGGATCCTTGCCGTCAGCGTGCACGTGCAGTAATTGCAAAATGCACATGGTCTCCCCGATCTTGCCGTATTTCCTGAGGGGGAATTCCACCCCATCCTGGTTTTTCAGGCGGTACCGGAAGTCACACTGGCCCAGCTGGAAATCCAGCGGCAAGCCCGGCAGGGGATGCAGCCTGAGGGACAGGGCCAGGGAGGGACCGAAATCTTCATCTGGAGACACCGACCTCAACACCAGACTCACCTCAGGGGTGGCCTGCTGCTGTGTTTTGGGCTCAGCTTCCTGGGCCAGCGCAATAGGAAAAAGCGTCAATGCCAGTGCAAGAAACAAACGTCGCATGCCTGCATTGTAAGCCTGATTCAGTCCCATTGCTGCCCGGTAAGGGTGAGGGGATCCCGGCTGATTTCCGGGCAGGACACCTTCACCAGCCCTGCTTCAAAGCCCAGCACCTTGCAATTGAACCTGGCCAGCACTTCGGGGCTCAGGTAAGCCTGATCTTTGTAACGGATGTAGTCGCTGGCTGCGGTTTCGCTGTACTTCAGGGTTTCATCGTGGGTTTTGAAACGCACCGTGACCTGATCGTCAAAAATGGTGATGTACTCCATCCCTGGGTCCACTTTGTTCATGAGGACCACCAGATCGGAAAGCAGGGTGTAGGGCACGCCACTTTGCACGTTTGAGGGCCGGGGACCTGTGGGTTTGTGGTCCTCGGTGAGTTTGTTGGCCCCTTCCAGCACATCAAAACTTTCGATGCCCCGCCCCCTGGACATCAGCACGGTGAGTTTGCTGGTCCGCTGCAGGTTCTCTTTCAGGGAAGGCATTTTGCTGGGGTTGAAGTAATAGATGTTGTCCCCACTCCAGATGCAGGGGGTTTTGCTGCAACTGACGTCGAAATCTTCCCCTTCTTTGGTTTGGGTGGGCTGGTACCGGGCGATTTCCTTTCCGGCAGCGTCTTTCAGCACCAACACCGTGTTGTAATCTCTGGCCACAGTCGGACTGGAAGCTTCTGCGTACATGTAGACCAGCACCGAAGCCGGAGCGCTGCTCAGGGCCGCCAGGCTGGGTTTGTTGTCCAGCTTCTTGCCGGAGGAGAAACAGATGTTGTAGATGCCACCCAGACCGTTTTGCAGGGAGCTGGGGATCACGTCGTAAATGTCGAAGCCCTCAGGATTCGGGTTCTTCAGGTCAAAAACATACTGGGTGTAATGCCGGACGGTGCCGGAGGTTTCCCCGATGGGGAGGGAGCCGTCTGCGTAGCCTTCAGTGCAGGCGGCATCGATGCTGGCGGTGGTAGGGTAGAACATTTCGGTGTAAAACCCCTGGGCCAACGCAGGGCTGAGGGTCATCAGGGTGAAAAGCAAACGTTTTTTCATGTGGCTCCTGACTTCAGGGTAACCGGAAAGGGGCAACGTGAACCATCAGGGCTTCCCCTCGCTTGGGTGCCCCAGGGTGCAGAGGCCCAGGTGAATGACTTCAGTCAAAGCAAACACCTGATCTTCCTGCTGCTCCAGATGGGTCCTGAGGCACAGCTGCACGTCTGTTGGGAGGTGGTTCAGGTTCACGGGGAACTTCAGCCACAGTGCTTCATCGTGCTGGCAACTCTGAAGGAAAGCACGCACCAGAAGCTTCAGGGTGGTGTTCTCATGATTCCGGGCGAGGCGACCCACCGCCCAGAGCACCCGGGATTTCAATTCTGGCAGGCCCTGTTGCAAAGCGTCTTCAATGTCCTGCAGGTATGTGTCCTGACTGCGCCTCGGGTGCGGTCCCTGGGTGGCCCTGGGTTTGCCGTGGCGTTTCAGGAAATGGACGATTTCTCGGGTGAGGGCATGGGTCTGTTCGGAGTGCTGCATGGGTTCAAACTCACTTCAGCGTAACCGGTGCCCGCGACAGGATCTGACAGCCCTGTCTGAACTGGAGGTGGCGTGTTCCCCAGTGAACTGCGGTATGGTTGCACCAGAGGTTTGCACCACAGACTTCTGGAGACCAGGCACGTTGAGGTTGGGCTGACCGGACATCGATTTGCACCGGTGGCTTGATGCTTGATGCCGTCCCCGACTTGAAAACTGCCCAGGCATATGAACAATACAACACATCTGATTGCCCTCAACGAAAGCACACAGATCAGGCAGAAAGAAGACACACCCTGTACAAGCCCTCAGACCTTCGAGGTGCATCCATGATGGGCTGGTGGATTGTGGTGTCCATGCAGACCCCGGAGGAAAGAGACCTCACCGACCTGGAAGGGCGCAAAGCGGCCATCCTCGCCCAGTGGGAAACCGGATTGGAAGGGATCCGCTGGCTGGATGAACTGACCGATGCAGGGAAAGCCACCAGACTCTCCAGAGGGGGATACCCGAACCGTTACCTCGCCCTGGCCGGGGATGTGCTGCCCCTCTTGCAGGGGGAAACCACCTCACTTCCCAGGGAAGGGGTGTGGGTGTTCGGCATCGATGAGGGCGAGGAGTACGCCTTGCCCCCAGGCTGGAGAGGCAAAGTCGAAATGAACGCCGATTTGATCCGGACGTGCCCGGCCAGTCATCTGCTGACCATCGACTGCTGGGATCAATCATGACTCCTTCAAAACAGTGATGGCGCTGGAATTACACTTCAGACGTGAAGAAGATGGGGATGGGAACAACTCCATCGCTCTGCTGTTTTTCCCGGAAAGCCACCACCCGATGGCGGCACTCTGGTTCGCAGTGCACCACCACCATGATGCGTGTGTCACTTTCGGTTTCCAGCAGGATTCTGCCGTTCAATGAGAGCAGCCCGGTGCCTCTGGCCTGTAAGGCGCTCCAATGCTGTATTCTCCGGAGGCCTTCGGTGAAATCAGGGACGGTGTGGTACTCCAGGGTGGCAGCGGCAACATCGCCGGGGTGCTGGTACCAGCCCAGCTCAAGGGAAAGCGGTTGTTCTTTCAACATGGGTCCACTGTACAGAAAGCCAGATTCGGGCGAAGTTGAATTTTCCTCACAGCCCGAATTTGCTGTTCTGGAAGTCAGGGTTGGGTGCTGAGGGTGGCTTGAGGCCCTGGCCTTTGACGGGAGTGAAGGTGGCAACAATCCCAGTGCGGAGGACAGGCCCATCGGTCCACTGTTCACCGGGACATAAAGGGTGCTGACTTTCAAAGTGGTGTCCTGGGAAAGCTCGATCAGCACGCACCCGATGAGTGCGGCCTCTTCACTGGCTTCACTTCCTGCTGGCTTCTCGAACACGTCTTTCACCTGCGGGTATTGCAGGGAGGCCTTTTCGATGCTCCCCTGGCGGGTGTGCACTTCAATCACCTGACCGCCCTGCAGACTGCCCATGTGGAAGTACTGGGTGCATTCGAAACCGAGGTAATCGTTCCACTGGGCAACCTGACTGACCCCGAGGATGGGGTCTTTCATCCAGCCCGGACCTGGGACAACGTAGGTGAAGAGTTCCACCCCATCTCCGGTGTCGGCCCACATGTAATCACTGGGGCCTTGCTGCCATTGGACCTGTGCGAATGAGATGCCAAACAGTGAGACCATCAGAGTGAGCATTTTTTGCATGCGTTTCACTGTGCAAGATCACTGCAGGCTCAGGAGCAGCTGCTGCAGACAGGACTTTCATCATGACTCGCCGGTTTCACCCGTATCAACGTCCAGGGCATTCAGGATCTCTGTTGCTGTGTATCGGATAGCACTGTGGGCACTCTGGGTGCTGCTTTCGATGGCAAAACGGAAGTCAGCAAGCAGGCCTTGCTGAACAAAGGCCTTCAAATGTCTCTGAATGCTGCTCAGAATGTGGTATTTGCTGAGGATGTCTCTGCTTTCCAGCAAGCTCAATAAATGTTTTTGTACCAGGGGACCGTAGAAAGGGTCGGAGATGATCTGTGGTTGACAGGCCAGAGCACTGGCTTGGCTGCGCACTTGAGGGGATGAGTCATCCATCAGCAGGGGCACCACCGGGAGAAGTGACCTTGCTCGGTCCGGATGGGTTGCCAGCAAGCCTTTGAAAACCCCTACGGCGTCCGCGCGGGTGGATTCCAATTTGGCAGTGAATCCTTCCATCACAACTTGCAGATCTTCTTGGGTGAAAGTCACTCCTGCTGCCAGTTTGATCTTCAAAAAGGCCAGTTGCATTTTCACCACTTCTTGGGCACGGTCAAAGAATCCTCTGGTGGCGTCACGGGCCTTTTCAAGGGAGGCTGAGTGGTTGAGCAGGAACTGCATCATGCTTCTATCGTGTTTTAGTACTTCCCCTGCTGAGGCCACAGCGTTGTACAGTTCGGTTTTGTAAAACAATGCCAAAGCATCATTTTGAGAGGCAAGTTGAACCACTTTTGTAACTTGTTGTAGAACCTCATTGAGTGGCAGTACTGACTGGTATTGCCGGATCAGATGAGCCCATACCCGCATGTTGGTGTTGCGGTTGGCATAGGCCTGAATCTTACCTTCCACAATGGAAGGAATGAACCGGGCAAGTCCCGCGCCTATCTTAAGAACGAGCTCCTTAACAGGTTTGGCCAGTTCGGGATCCATTTTGCCTTGAAAATACCAAGCGTAGCCTTCACTCAGGCCGTTTTCCCCAGTGATTTGGCTGATCATCCATGCATTCAATTCACTGGCCAGTTCCGGGTAGGTCAAACGAAGTTGTTGTGCCAGATTCACCCACCCGATGCCTGTGTTGCTTGGAATGTCCTCTTCAACAAGGACCCTTGCCACCTGTCGTGCAAGCGGGAGTTGCTCAGGGGTCCAGTCATGTTGCACCAGCACATCCAACATTTCAAAGTTTTGACGGTCTTCAAGAAACCACGTTACCAATTGTTGGAGGTCTTCGCTGTCCAGATGATTTATGGTGGCTAAGGTGTCCACGAACAGCCTGCTTGAGCGGTAGTAAGACTCCACCAGATGGTGTCCAGGCTGATTGGGGGTGTCTTCACTGGGCTCAGCGGTTGTTCGATTCTCTGCATAAGCCTTGATGAACTCTTTGGTCAGCTGGCTGAGTGCCTCATCGGTCAGGTACTGGAAGCAGTATTTCACGGTTTCCAGCAGGGTGGCGTAGTGCCGACTGGCCCATACTCCCGTGCTGGTGATGGGTCTGTCCTTCAACACCAGTTGCTGTAGTTGTGCATATCGACCCAGATGATGGAGGAACCGATCCAGGTATTTGGCCATCAGTTGTTCGTTGCGGGCCCGCCAGATTTCCTGAAAACCCACAAAGATTGCCTGTGGATCAGGGTCCTGTGATTGATGGACGGCCAACGCCTGAGCAAAGTCTGTGCGGATGTAGTGGGCGGCTTCCACGTCTCCACAGGCGTAAGCCACCGTAAGAGAAGCGTTCAGGTAAGCCACCTCGTGAGGCTGACCTCCTCGATGGCGTACAGAACTTTCCCGGGTGTTCACCAACGTTTCCAGGCTTTCTTCTTCCCACTCGCTCAGCATGACCTTTTGCAGGTGATCAATGATGGGATTAAACCGCCAGCCGGGTCTGTCTCCAAAGTCAAACATTTCCTGGAAGCTTCTGAAACGGTCCAGGCAGCCCTCAATGCGCTGCAAGCTCATCTGCATATGGTGCTCATGCTGAAAAAGTGATGGATTGTGAGCGTCCCTGGCTGCTTTGTAAAGCTGCTGTGCCACCACGCTGTCCCCCAGTTCTGAAGCCAGTGTGGCTTTGAACTTCAGGTGTGCAATGTACTCCAAGGAGCCTTCAGCAGGAGCAGGCACCTGCTGGTATTCCTGGAATGCCTGATGAAATTCACCTTCGACACAAAGTAGCACCACCCGGAGTTTTTTCTGTTCTTCTGACAGGCTTTCAAGCGATTGTGAGGTGAGGTTGCGGTAAAATTCCCAGTAATTCTTGTCTGGAAGGATAAATTCATGGAGAAGGTCTCGGTTCCATTCGATCAGGCAAGGAATCTCGAAGTACTGGAAGTCATTCGTCATGTGTCTTTCCCTTGTATCCAATAATGTAGTTCTTCTGGTCAAAGTTGGTTTCTGTCGCATTGGAGAAGGCTCGAATGCGTCTTGTCGCAAGAACCTGTAAAGCTGTTTCGATGTTGCTGACGGCATCTTGTGGATCCGAGAACTCCTTTGACATGAAGCGGTCAAGTCGCATGTCATTGATCAGTTCTCTGCGCTTGGGGTTATCCATGAAACCTTTTTCATAGAGTGCAATCATGGTTTTTCTTTGACTGAGAACTTGCTCGTATTCGTACAGCACTGCTTCTCGTGCGACCAGCTTCCCATGCTTGGTCTTTTGGAAATCGGTGGTGAAAAATACCATGACCACAATGTCACATTCACTGACCATTTCTTCCATGGTTGCCCGTGCGTTAGTGAAATGAGCAGAGTCTTCTATCAGGCTGTACGTCCAGATGGGGTTGGGATGGTGGGTACGGATGTACGCGAGGATGCTTCGCATCTGTAAGGGAAGCGGCTCATTCATGGCAGAGCTGACAAATACAGTAAGTCTATTAACTGTGCTGTTCACGGTGCTCCTTGGGCAGGCAAAAGTCCAGTCGTTTTTCTAGGCTGGCAACCAGAGTGTGTGTCTGATGGGGCGATGCTTGAGGAAGTTGATCTTTAGCGTGTCTTACGAAATGGAACCCAGTATAGGATAAAAGGATCACAGCCTTATGATCTCACATTGCCATTGCTCATGGGTACTCCTACTGTAATACCGCTTATTTGCACGTCATAACTGCTCAGACAGAGTTTTTGGTGGTTTTGGTTCTTCCAGGCAGCGGGACCAACTGCGAGTCATTCAGTTTGAATGCCAGTACCACTTGTTCCAGAAACGTACCACTGTTTCTGCTTACTGTGCGATGCCTTCGAAGTGGTACTGGTCCTTATTTTGGTAAGGGGTCTTTAGGTTCAGCTTCTGCACCATCCCCTGCACTCCCCCAGAAGGCGGTTCCTGTCGATGTCTCTCCAAGTTAGGCCATTTTTAGAAATCTTTCTTGCCGCACTACCAGGTAAAATTCTCTTATCGGCTTGAAGCCTTTTTTGCCGCATTACCGACCCACCAGGGGATTTCTGGAAAGGCTCACCTCCTTGTGAAAGACCATTGGTGCCATAGAATTCATTCCTGTAAATGCAAGAGGGCAGCTGATAAAAATCCAGCTGCTCTCTTGGTTTTTGCCTCTCAGGAATGGTATTTGCGAAAGCCATCAATCTGGCCCAGTTGAAACAGCGCGTCCACCAAGTCATCGATCAGGGGTTGCAGGTTCGAGGTGTTGGTTGAGGTCAAACCTTCGAGGATGGGATGCAACTCTCGGGTCTGAAAAGCAAAAATCGACTGGGTCCTCAGGTAAGTGATCAGGACAGGCATCCAGGAAGCTGGTGCAGCTTGTAGACCAGAAATCAGCCGCTCCCAGACAAATGCATCAGCCAGTTTCCCCCATGGCATCACCTTCATCATTTGATTCAAACTCCACTGTTCTTCAAATTTGTTGTTGGAGAACCACCACGAAAACTGTAAGGCAAATGCGTTTCGGCGTTCCTCAAGCACATCTGCTGGCCAATCGAACGCCAACACCTGATCCCAGAATGTCTGAAAGCGCTTCAGAACCTCTTCTGGAATGTCATCCTCATTGCTGATGGAACGACCAATGAAAGAAGACAGGTGAGAGAGGGCTTCCACACTGCTGTTGCTTAAAAAGGCCTCAAGGATGCCATCTGGTGCATTCAAACTGGTCAGACCGCGCCCCAGCAGGAGAGCGAGGTGTTCAGCGAAGTCCTTTTGGATGCTGTCATGTTTTGACCAGATGGTGGGGGTTGTTCCAGCGAGGTCCACTTTGGCGTAAATCTGGTATTGCTCTGAAAGGTTCCGGAAGGTGTCGTTGTAGACCTTGCACCACACCAGGTAGGTGACCCAGGCTGCTTCTGAGGAGGAAGGGTAATCGCGGTTGAACAAAATGTGCTTCAGTTGTTCCCCCCACACTGCATCCATGTGCAACAACCAGGGGAGCCTGAACCCCACAGCAGCATAAAGAACTGTGCTTTCACGGTAACTGCTCAGGTGATGCAAGAGGAATTGTTTTGCCGATTCCAGATTGATGCTCAAGCGCTCAGGCCTGTCCTGAACGTTGCGGCTTGTGGTTTCCAGCCAGATCACCAGGGCGAGTGCTGCTTTGCCCCAGTTGTTGTTGATGGTGTTGGTCAGCACTGCGTGTGGATCATATTCTGCAATGGAGGAATCCACCAGCAGACTGCGTTGCTGCAGGACCTCCACCAGCACCTCACCAATGTCAGCAAGGACGTCCACAGGTGGCACAAGGCTTTTGCGCAGGATGTTTTCCAGGATGTCACAGCTCATGCCGATGGAGTTGGCATGCAAACCTGTGTGTGCGTGTTCTTCCAGCAGGCGTTTGAGGAGCAACACCACTTTTTCCAGATAAGGCGAGGTGTTCGCGCCTTCGAACTCCCTCAAGAACCACAAGATGGTGAACAGGTACTCCCCCTGGATGGACTTAAAGTCTTCCATCAATTCCAGCACCAGTTGAGGTTGCTCCTTGAGGTATTCGGCCAGGCGTTGCTTCAGGGCTTCTATGCGGTCAGACCGGAAATTCATGCGGTTTGTGGTCCTGGGGGGTTCCCCTTTGAGCAAATCCACCACCTGTGGAACCGTCATTTCTCTGAGGTCTTGCAACGTCAGAGAAGACTCCACTCCATATTCGACCTGCACCTCTTGCTCTTGAGCCGAGGTGGGGGGACCGAAGACCTCCTGAAGTTGGGCTCTTCTTGCCTCCCAGGGTTCAGGCAAGTCCGGGCCGAGTTTTAACAGCTGATGATAGAGCCATTCTTCGTGGTCTTTTTCCAAGTCGTCTGCGGTCCAGTTGGGCTTTCTGTCCTGGTAGTATTTCAGGGTGTGGCCCAGGAAGTAGCCATGTTCTAGGGCATCCCAAACCGTAAATTGTTCGTTTCTGGACAATCCGCTGAAGTGTTTTTCTGCGAGTGTTTGGTATTCTCTTTCGACAAAATAGTCCAGCAGGTTTTGGGGATCCTTGAGTTCCTGGACAATCAAGTCCTTTAAGGGTGTGTTGGAAAGTGTCAGCAGGTGCAGCCTCAAACGTCGAAAGATCACAGCGGGTTTCTTGGCCAGCTCTTCCCAGAGGGTTCGCACTTTCTGGGGATTCTCTTTGTGCAACCCGAAGACATGCAACAATTCTTCAATGAGCACACCGTCCATGTAAGATCTGCGGATGGGATCTCTTGCAGTGAGGGTTTTGAAGTACACCGAGTAATGCACGTTCTCATTTCCCCGCATGGAACGAATGCTTGCGCATGTCTCGAGCACATCCATCAAAAGCAAGGGGTAGTCCTGAATGGAATTCAGGATTTCACGTTGATTGTGCAAGAAGTAGATGTATGAATGGCCCGCCATGGGTCTGGGCTCTGCTGTGTGGTAATCGTTGGAGAACGAACTGAAATGGGGCTTGACCGTGAGGTACAACCGGAGAAACTCAATGAGGTGTGAGTCTTCGAGATGAAGGATTTTTTCTCCAAGAAAGGTTTCAAGTGCATTGTAGGCTGCGGGATCAGAACATTTATTGACCCATGTGGTGATCTTGGTGCGCAAAGACTGGACCAGATCAGTGGGCAATTCCTGACACACCTGCAAGAGCCTCCAGATGGATTTGGAGGTGGGTTCGCTGATGTTTTGCAGAATGCTGAAGACGTCATAGGGGCGTGATGATGCAGCTGTTCTCAGATACTCCAGTCGTTCTGGAAAGTCATGGATTTGAGGCTCATCGTAGAATTTCAAGGCGTAGAGATAATCCAGCCACCCTTCGTGTCGGAGCTTCGAAAAGATATAGCTTTCAAGGACAGGAAAAGCGGTGTAGTTTTTGAGTTTTTGTGCCAGATCCAGGGTTGGAGTCTCGGTGAGGATCAGGTCGATTTCGGTGACTTGTTTAAACATTTCCACTGTTTACCCCTAGACTGGTGTCTTTTTGAGATTTGTTTTGCAAAAGGATCCACGATGAGACTATATCTGTTACCTCTTTGTGATCCTGACTGCTGTCATACCAGACCAACTGTATGCCCAATTCGTTAAATTGATTTTCTCGCTCTTCAATTTTGGTCAGATCCAAGTAGTAATTTTGTGTCGCTCTTTTTGGAAGTCTTACTGGCAGATGCATAAACAAAAACCTATTTCTTTTAACTCCAGAGGCTTTTTCGTGTTTTTTAATATCCATCAAAACTTCTCGTATGTATTCATCTGATGCACTGAAGCCAAAAAATACGACATCATGATGTAAAAATAGATTGTAAAAGAAATTATATATTTTTCGGTTTATTCGGTAATATTTGTTAAATTCACTTCGCGTCAGAATGATGTCAAATTCAGCAGCTCCAAAATTAATTTTACCGTGAGGGTGAAACAAGTGTGTGCCGCTTGTAGTAATGTTCTCCACTTTGCAATCATCAAGGATATGAACCCCAACTTCCCTGCTCATGAGCTGTAAAGCTAAACTGTCGTCCCAATTGGTGGTAACATATATTCTGCTTTTCAAATCAGACAGAAGCGACACAGAAACCTGCAAGATGGGCTTAAAGCTTCCAAAATAATCTAAAATAACTTGCTTATAAGTCACATGGTCATTGCGTTGAGCTGTATCCGCTGTATCAAGATAATCCGAGTCCTCAGTGAAATTTGGCACACCACATTTGATTGCTAGGCGGGCGACTAAGTCACCCCATCCTGGATAAAGTTCTTTTCCAGTTGACATGCCCGCACCGGTGAAAATGACTGTTTTTTCAGGAGAGGACCGCATGATTGCTTCAAGTGCGGTCCTGCGCTTACGAGATTGCTCTAAAAGATTACGGAGGATGGTCACACGATCATCCTACTGGCAGTTCTTGGTGATTGAACAGTAAGGGATTTCCCTTGTCGCCACACTGCATGTAGGTGAGGGTAACATTTTGCCGAGGATTTCAGGAGGTTCTGGAGATAAATGGTGAATGAATCTGTCACAATGACCCATGACTGAAAAACGTGAGGAAGTGAACGTAATTCCCCTCTCCCAGATGGGCATGATCCATGCCATGCTCACCGAGGAGCTGGCAGGCACCAGAGAGCAGTTTGAGACGCTCACCGAAGCCCTGGACCGCCCCCATGTGCTCGACGATGAAATCATCTCTCGGGTGAAGAAGGTCTACACCGACCAGCAAGGCATGCTTTACGCTTACGAAATCACCCTGGAGCGCTGGAAGGCTTTGACCCTCACCCCGGCCCAATTGCAGCGGGTGCAGACCATGGAAGGGCAACTGAAAGACCTCACCGAAGCCACAGCTCAGGTGCTGGACCTGGCCGACAAACTCTCTGAAGGCACCATCAACAAGGTGCTGGGCATGAGTGACCTCGAAGTGGCTCTTCTGTACCTGAAGGGACAGAAGAAACCCTAAACCCCCTCTGCAGTCCCCAGTGCTGCAATGCATTCAGGCCACACCGGCCAGCACAAAATTCCAGGACAAGGGCAAGACCAAACCCAGCATGGTCCTGTAAAGCGCCGATCCAGCTTACCCCTACGGAGAAGAGGGGGCCACCAGCGTCCAGCACCAACAGGGTGTGCGGGGCCAGGCGCAACTGGTCAGGGCCACCCAAACTTACCTTGCACAGGTGGTCCTTTGCTGTCTGGTTGTGGGAGAGGACTTCTGGTTTTCGGAAGGCGCAGTTTGTGAGGCAAGCGGGCCTGTGCGGCGACAAAAAAGGACACCACGTGAGTGATGCCCGAATGCATCCATGGAAGCAAACAGTTTTGCCTGGGCGACAGGCAGCATGGATGGTGTTTCCACATTAGCAAAGGTCTGATGCCAGCAGGTAAGAATTGTAACAGGACAGGTGCCCAAGGATTTCGGGTTTTCCCTCTGAAGTCATTTGCTCCGGTAAGTCCTGAGCGATCCCCATAAAGAGTTGCTTCCCGGTGTGTTGCGGAGATCGAGCTCTAAACAACCTGCTGGTTCTGGACGCTGGTGGGGGTTATGCTGAACCAGATGAAGCGCTTCCATGGTCATCCTCCGCCTTCCATTCCTCGACAGGTGTGGTGGGAAGCAGAAACCCATGGCTTCTGGGCTTCTGCGCTGCTCGCCGGGATCCTCTTTTCGGCCCACACCAACCAGATCGGTCACCTGCCCCTCAAAGACACTTATGTGGACTTTTTGACCTTCATTCCTTACGCTCTGCTGATCGTCCTGGCCTTTGGCTTTGGTTTCCTGCCCTTCTTCGTGCACCTGCTGCTGGCCTTCACCGTGGGCCGAATCCTGCAGAAAGCCCCCCTGGCCCCCCTGCCAGAAACCCTTGTGCACCTGACGGTGGGTGGCCATCTGGGCCTGTGGTTTGACCCCCTGGCTTCCCCCGCTGAGAGCCTTTTTGCTGGAGCCTCTTGCACCGTCACCTGCCTGCTCACCGCCCACTTGAGGTATGGCAAGAATTCTGGAAATTGACTCCATGTTTGATGGAAATTCATCATGTGACACGCCAGAATTCGCTTCTCTTTTTGACCTTACCTCTCCAGATCCTGCTCCAGGATGCTCCTGGAAACGGAGGGCCGGACCCGTCCGGGGAAAAACATCGGGCCATTTCACCTTTCTTCCTTCAAAAACACGACTGGGGTTCAGTCCGTTTCCCGCAGGGTGGCCACGTGGCTGATGGGCGACACACCGAACTGCCGTCGGTACTCGCGGCTGAACTGCGACGGACTGACGTAACCCACCTCGAATGCGGCCCGGGCCGCATCCATGTCCTGGGTCAGCATCAGCCGCTGGGCTTCCGAGAGCCGCAGGGTCTTCTGGTATTGCAGGGGGCTCATCGCCGTGATGTCTTTGAACAGGCGGTGGAACGCCGAAGGGCTCATCCCCACATGCTCGGCCAGGTCCGTGATGTTCAGCGGATCCCTGAAGTGCCTCTCCAGCCACCGGAGTGCCCTGGACAGGCGGTGGCTGTGACCACTGGCGGCAGCCATGTCCCGTAGCCGCTCCCCCTGAGGGGTGCACAGCAACCGGTACAGGATTTCCTGTTCGATCAGTGGGGCCAGCACCGGCAGGTCACCTGGAGTATCAAGCAAAGCCACCAGCCGCCGGAAGGCGTCCAGCAGTTCCGGGGAGGTGGCCCCCAGGGCAATGGCCCGCTGAGATGGTCTTTTGCTGGGGGCTGGAAGGTCGTGGTTGAGCAGGAACGCCGCCAGAGCATTCAGGTCCAGCATGAGCATCACAGCCAGGAACGGATGGTTCGGGCTGGCCTCCACAATTTGAGGCGTCACAGGCAGGTTGGCGGAAGTGAGCAAAAAATGCCCCGGTGTCATCAAAAACTGCTCCACCGCCAGCACCACCCGCTTCTGGCCACTGAGGACCACGGTGACGTTGGGCTGGTAGAGGCAGGGGGCCTCCGGCGTCGGTCTCACCCGGCGGTGCAGCGTCAGGGCAGGCCACAGGGTGGTGACATCTTCAGCCCAGCCCGTCCGGCGGAGCACCTGATCGGTCAGGGCCTGTGCACTGTTCTGGTGAGCCTCCACTTCCATAAGGGCCTGGCCTCCATGTATTTGGTTCCTTTGGCGTTCGGTGGGCATGTTGACCCTGGGGTGAAGGAATACCCCGAGCTTAAAGCGGGTTTGCCCTCATTTGGTGAGATTCAACTTTGTTCCTTCGGCAGCAAGGGTGGGCCTCAGAACAGCTCCAGGATGCCTGCTTTGCTGGAGTCCACGTAACGGTCCCGTTGCTTCACCCCGAACGGCCCGTAAGGGTAAGCGTTTGGTGTGGGTGCACTGACCTCATCCAGCCTCCGGGTTTCTTCCTCGCTCAGCACGAGGTCGCCGCCGATCAGGTTTTGCTCCAGCTGATCCAGGGTTCTCGCGCCGATGATGGGGGCGGTGACGCCTGGGCGGTTCGTGACCCAGCTGAGCGCGACCTGGCTGGGCGTGACCCCATTCTGTTTCGCGATGTCGACAACAACATCGAGGACCTCCCAATTCTGGTCTTTCGCGGCGAGGTCACCAAAGATGTGGTCGTACATCGGGTTGCCTTCTCCAGCCCGGGTGCCCTTGCCGGGTTGGCTGCCCTTTTGGTACTTGCCGCTCAGGAACCCTGAAGCCAGCGGGGACCACGGAAGGAGCCCAATGCCGTTGTGGAGGGCTGCAGGGACAATCTCGAACTCGATCTCGCGGGAGACTAGGCTGTACTGGGGCTGCAAGGTGACCGGCACGGTCAGGCCCAGGGCCTTTGCGGTGGAGAGGGCGAGTTGCATTTGCCAGCCGGTGAAGTTCGACAGGCCAATGTGGTGAATTTTGCCAGCACGCACGGCCCCGTCCAGGAACCTCAGGGTCTCTTCGATGGGGGTCAGGGGGTCCCAGGCGTGCAGCTGGTACAGGTCCACCGTTTCCCGTCCAAGGCGGCGCAGCGATGCATTCAGGGCGCGGTCCAGATTGCGCCTGGATGAACCGTTGTCGTTGGGATCGGATCCGGTGGCGAAGCGGCCCTTGGTGGCCAGGACGACCCGTCCGGTGATGTCATCGGGTCGGCTGGTAAACCAGCGTCCAAGGAGTTCTTCGGAGGCACCTGCCCCGTAAACGTTGGCGGTGTCGATCAGGTTGCCGCCAGCCTCGATGAACCGATCCAGGATCCTGAAGGCTTCGGCTTCGTCCGTCTCGGTGCCAAATCCCATCACACCGAGGGCGAGGTTCGAGACGCTGATGCCAGTTCCGGGGAGCGTGCGGTACTTCATGGTTGATCTCCGTTCGAGGTGGGTTGTGGGTCACTGTGGGCAAGGCTGCTGGACAGCTCCAGGTGGGCGTGGGCCTCTGCCAGCAAGGCCTGGGCCTTCTGCTCGAATGTGCTCACCGCGTCTGCACCGGCGGCGAAGCGAAAAGGCGGCTGATCATGGGCAGCAAGTTGCACGATTGCGTCGGCAAGTCTGGCCGGGTCCCCACCCTGCTGGCCGTTCATGCTGTTCCAGGCTGTGATGGTCTCCCGGGTTTTCTCGGCGTAGTCGTCAATGTGCGGCTGGGCGTAGGTGGTGGACGTTTCGGTGAGCAATTCGGTGCGGAAGAATCCCGGTTCCACCAGCATGGTGCGGATGCCGAAGGGGGCGACCTCGGGGGTGAGGGATTCCATCCAGCCTTCAATGCCGAACTTTGCGGCGGCGTAGGCCGTGCAGAACGCCCCTCCGGTGATGCCAGCGGTGGAAGAGAGGGTGATCAAGAGTCCGGAACGCTGCTTTCGCATCACAGGCAAGGCAGCCCTGGCAACGTTCATGGGGCCGAACAGCAAGGTCTCGATCTGGCTGCGCACCTGTTCGGGGCTGAGTTCCTCGAAGAACCCGGCGTAAAAGTTGCCTGCGTTGTTGACCAGCACGTCCAGTTGACCAAAGCGGTCCAAGGTGGCCTCAACCGCGGCCTGGGCGTCTTCTGGGCGGGTGACGTCGAGTGGGACGGTCAGGAGGTCCTGATGGTCCCCGAGTGCCGCCCTGATCCGTTCTGGGTTGCGTCCCGTGGCGACCACGAGGTGCCCGGCCTTCAAGGCGGCCTGTGCGAGATCGAGTCCCAGCCCACGCCCGGCTCCTGTGATCAGCCAGACTTGCTTGTTCGTGCTTTTCTCAGACATGACAGTCTCCAGTTTTCATTGAGGTGTGACGTGGGCCGTTCGTGTATCGGACGGCCCTGTTCACCTGTCATTGTAGGAGGTGAAGCTCAAGCGGACTTGCCTGATCGTGCTCAGTTCTTGCCTGATTTGCCCATGAAGACATGAAATACCGGCTTTGCCCATTGGTGGTCTGAGGGTTCCTCTGCGAGAGCGCATTCCGGTGTCCAGCATGATGAATCTCCACCAAACATGGAGTCAATTTCCAGAATCCTTGCCATACCTCCACTTCAGTCGGCTCAGGTGGAGTCGAAAACACCAGGGCACCTGACCCTTCCAGGCTCAGGTGTGGGAAATTGAGCCGTTTGGCTCGGCATGCCCCACTCCATGATGGAAAGCCAATCAAAACAACGCGACCAGCTGAACCTTGACGCAGTTCACTCCGGGAAAGCCCCATGCCGGACAGCAAGGCCATTTGAGTACAATGAAAGAATGGCGAGAAACACCATTCTGCACACCATTGAAATCGAATCCCAGGCCTCTGCCATCCCCCGGTGGTCCGCTCAGCTCCAGCGCTTCCACACAGAGCCCCCTGGGGTGCCGCACCACCAGATCATCAACCTGGCGGTGTTCCGTCCTGAGCAGCAGCAGTTCATCCGTGACCTCACCGGTGGGCAGGCCCGCTGCACCCTGATGCTGGAAGGCCGTCCCCATTACGCCCCGGAATTGCATCCTGCTGACACCGCGCGCTGGATGCGTTTCTTTGAGGATTACGCGGACCGCAAAGCCGCGTGGCTGCAAGGCCAGCAGGCCCTCAGGGACCGCATTGATGGGCTTCTTACCCTCAGTGATGAAGACCTGCTGCCCCACCATGAATTCATTCACGGTTCCCTGGGCAAAACACTGGAGGAAGAGTACCAGGTCAAAGCCAGTGCCGTGGTGGAGCGCTTCCGGGCTTTCCTGCTCACTCAGGCAGAAAAAATCAGCATGCGGAACCGGAAGTGGGCACTGCAGCATGGATCCCCCGAGTTGCAGGCCGCAGTAAACCAACTGCCTGAAGACGCCCTCTTGTTTGACTTCTGGGTGCATTTCTGGGAGGCGCACACCCTGCTGATGGACGATCCCCACATGGCGCACTGGGAGGTGGTGGACACCTTCCTGTACGAGTTTGTGCGCAAAACCTTCCCCGGGGCCTTCCTGTCTTACGGTGCCCTGGACACCCAGCCCATCACTGATGCCTCTGATGAGCTGCAGGAGCAGGCCAGAATTCTGGGCGGCACCCTGGCCCGGCATGAGGACCACGAGATTTACTTCCCGGAGCACCTGGCCAGCGAAGAAGCCGCGTTTCAGCCTTCCGGTCTGGTGGTGCAGGTGCCGTGGGGGTACCGTTGGCTGGTGTACCCACTGCCATTGCAATCCAACCTGCTCTGAGGGGAGAGGCTTCAGGCCTTCGGTGTTGCTGGGATGGCCCATCCAGAACAGCGGAAGCTTAACTTTGCATCTGAAGGATGGGTGGTTTCTTGTTGAACAAGTCATGGGAACTGGCTGTGCACCTTTTGCCCTTCTCCTCCTTCGGCTGAGGGGGTAAGGGTATGCAGGTCTTCCTGAAGTACACTTGGGCCATGACCCAAGGCCCTTCCCTGGACCAGCTGCCCATGCTCCTCAAAGACCTGCAAAGCCGGGTCCAGCACGGGAACCGCTTGCACCACAAGTTCCTCTACCAGTCCAGCCGCCCTCAAAATGCCCTGGAACGCCGCATGTTGCAAGAGACCATCAACAAACTCCGGCAGGACATCCGGGACAACCGGGAGATCCACCACACCCTGAATTTGTGGGAAGGTCAGGCCCAGACGGTCCGGCAACTCCAGGAGATCCGCACCTTCAGAGGGACCTTGAACGCCCATGAGGCGGTGCAAGAAGCGGTGCTGCTGGCCGCTGAACGCCTGCTGGAACATCCCCGGCCCCTGACTGGAAAGTTCGGGGAGCGCAGCGTGCTGCATTTGCCTTTGATCGAAGCTGTGGTGCGGGAGCACCAGCAGGGCACCGAAGAGGTGCTGGAACTCCTACAGGAAGCAGGGGAAGTGGCCGGGCAACTGGAGCCGGACCTGCTTGCACACATTCGGGAGGTGCAACAGCGGCAGGACCTGGACACCCAGGTGTTCCTGAAGGTGGTGGAAGGCTGGCAGCAGATCCCTGACATTGAAGAATTCCTGCCGCGCCTGCAGAAACTCCAGCAGGACCTGCACAACTGGCGGGTGAGCATCTTGCAGCTCGGTCAATTGTTTGAAGGTCAGAAGACTTGAAGACCAGAGGAACAAATCCAGCGGACTACGTGTTGGAACAAGAAAACCCGCAACTGGAGTGGTGCTCACCCTCAAAAGGAAAACGATGAACCATGAAAAACGCCATGTTCTCCTGCATCCTCATCGCAACCCTGACGCTCAGTGCACCTGCCCATGCGGTGGGTTTGTTTGGGCTCGCCCCTGAGAAGCTCACCGAACGTTTCGGTCCAGCGAAACGCCAGTTCTTCGAGGGCATCAAAACGCACGTGGCCAGCGTGTACTGCATCAAGGGCACCTACACCCCCCTGATCTGGAGTCAGGAGGATCAGCTTTACGTCTCAGACGACCAGCCTGCGCAACTGGGTGGGAACACCAACGGGTACTGTCCGGACAGTGCCGGGGAGAGCCTGTTCGTGAAGTTTGAGAAAGGGATCGCTGTGGCTTTTGCTTACGGAGCCCCGCACGGCAACACCTACGACCGGGGCTGGATGCACCACCTGGATCAATTGATTTCCGAGAACAATGCCCTGGATGACACCACCACCCAGACGTTCCAGGTGGGCACCACCACCTTGAAGATGGCTGTGTACCCCAAAGGGGCCAAGAGCCGGGTGTTCTTTGGCACGGGTGATCTGGCGGCCCTGGTGGGCGTGTTGTGGTACGGCCCGAACGGACAGCCGAAAGCCGATGAGGATGAACTGCTGGTGCGGCTGGTGATGAATTCTGCCCGGACTGTTCAGTGAACCCAGATGTCACCTGAACCGTCAGACGGTTTGAACAGCTGACTGAATGGCAGTTGGAGGGACAGAGACCAGACGAGCCCCAATGGGGATGGAAAACAGCTGTTCGCACAGGGGTGATCTGGTTTGCATGAGGACCATTACACTGAAGAACATGATCAGACAAAATGCAGATTCACTTGAAATGATTTACGCCGTTTTCATCGGTGTTCTGGAGTTGCAACGCCTCGCAGAACGCGAATTCCAGAAAACAGGCTCCTTCTCTGCAGATGCCGTGGAATTCCAGACCCAGGCCACCCAGGAACGCAAGCACCTGATGGACCGCATCGCCCAGCGCATCCAGCGCCCCTTGAGCATCGATGAGACCGCGCAACTTGAGGAAATCGGGGACCGCCTCGGAGCGGCATGGCACGGGTACCTGTATGTCTGGCAGACCACCGAGCAGCTGATCAAACCCCTCCGGGAAAACCCAGAAACCCTGAAATCCGCAGAACCAGACACCATCAGCGACTGGCGGGTGTACATCGACGAACCCGGTGCCCACAAGGACCTGCTGTTCCTGGTGGAACACCACAAGCGTGAACTTTACGCGGCCATCCTGCAGATGGAAACCACTAAACCCCTGCCGAAAGCCAAAAGCAAAAGCAGCGGCAAAGTCTACCGCAGCTGGAAGCACCTGCACGTGATGGTGCAGAAAGCCCACCTCTTTGACCGCCTGCTCGGCGAGAACGCCAGCAAACCCGAACTGGAGAACCTCCTCCGGGAACTCGACAAACTCCAAGACCCTCAGCTGAGCACCGTGGTGGCCATGCGCAAAGCCATGGTGCTGCTGGAAATGGAGCACCCCCAGCAGGCCCTGGACATCCTGGAACAACACCCCAACAGCCCACTGTACCCGGGCCTGAAAGGGCAAGCCCTGGTGAAATTGGGAAGGTTGCACGAAGCCAAAGACTGGCTGGGGCTGTGATGGAATCCCTGTTGCTGGTGTGCAAATCCCGGCTCTGAAAAGCAGATTCCAGAGTTTGATTAACGGAGCAACGCTCTCAGGCGATCAAACGTCCTGTTCTTCTTCAGGGGGAGATTGAATCACCTGCTGATTGTGGTTGCCCTGCTGCATCTTCACCTCCCCATAGAAGTGGTTCACCACCTGAGGAGAGAAATGCTGGGTGCCTTCTTTGGGACGTCGGTGCGCTGCCTCAATCTCCACCACACCCAGGTGACTCAGGGTAACCAACATGAAGCCCTCTCCCCGGTCACCCATTTTGCGGATCAGATTTTCTCCCTTCAGGTACTCCACGGCCCGAATCAGATCAGGCGCAGCCATGGCATGCTCCTCCATGAAAAGTCGGGTTTCCACGGCTGCCTCCCCTTTGACTTCCACCTGCTGGTAGATGTACTCCAGCAACAACAGGCGCTCCGCCTGCCGCTTCAGAATGTGGTCACTCAGATCCATCAGACATGCCCTCCGGCACTTCGACGCCAGCCAAGCGAGCAATTCCCAGGAGGTTCGTCATGATGACTTTCGCACCTCCAGACAGGGCCTGAATGCGCTCGAAAGCCGCCATGAACCGTGAGGGTTTCACTTTTCCACCCTGGACATCTTCCTCGATGTCCTCCACCTGCTCCAGCGCCTGTTCCCTTTTGCCATCAGGTAAATCCAGCACAGCGGTTTTCAGGGCAGCAATCAAGCTGGGAAGGTCCTGCCCCTGCACCCCTTGATGGATGGTCATGGTGTTGTTGTCCCCCTGCTGCAAGCTCCCAACAGACCCCTGGATGTGGTTGTTGTAGACATTGCCACCTTGAGGAGCGGTGGGATGGGTGAGATGCCGTTGACCCTTTCGGGTGATGTGAGCTGTTGAACCATCGAAGCTGCTTCCGGTGGTGTCCACCAGTCCATCGGATGCCAGCGCCTCAATGGCCCCTTCGACTTCCTCTTTGCTGTACCCCAGGGCAGCAGCAATCTCTTCCGCTGAAAGGGTGCTTTCAAAACGGGTGTCGGTGTGCTCACCCAGGTGCTCCAGGACTTTTTGTTGCAGGTTCAGATTCTGGTTCAATTTGCTCATGGCACGTTCCTTATTGGGGAGACCCAGGGTCATCCAGGGGCTCAGAAGATGGCTGGAAAGCAGGGGTGTGGCTGATGTGCTGCATGTTCCCAGCGCCTTGCTGCATCTGGGTGGGGCCATAAAAAATGTTTGTGACGGAACCCATGAAGTGCATGGTGCGAAACCCGGGAAACTGGATGGCTGTTTCCACCTCAACAATTCCTGCATTCAAAATGCGGTGCCCCCCATTGAGGTCAATCAATTTGCGGTCATTGAGATAGATGAGGATTTTGTTGAGTTCTGCTGCACCAAGGTGCATGACTTCCTGCAGTTCCTCGAAGGACACACTGAATATGTTGTCCATTTCATTTTGCTGGTACAAATAAGACAGGCAAGCCAGCCGATCCTCTTGCTTCTTTTGGATGTCTGCAAGCCTGAGCTTCATTGGTCCGCTCCCACAGTTGGTCGGGTGCTCATCCAAGACCCGGCAATTGGAAGCCAACAGCCTGAGCAATCTGAATCAGATCGGCAGCGAATGCAGTTCCAGCAACGGCATACACTCCGAGTGCACGCAAGGCATTCTTGATGGCAATGGGGCGCGGACTCTCGGACTCAAAGAGGATTTCGAGCTCTTCAATCTGCTCCTGGGCCTCCCCACGGTGCTCAGCAGGCACTTCATGCAGGGAGGCTTTCAGGCCCTGAACGAGTTTCAGGACATCTGCAACTTGAAGCCCATTGTTGTGGGTGACGTTCATGGTGTTCTGGTTGCCCTGTTGCAGGTTCACCGCACCATGAAAAGTGTTGTTGAACTGCATCCCTCCAGCCGCAGGGGTTTCCCCAGAGAGGAAGTCTTTCCCAGCAGCAGTGACGCGCGCTTTGGGATGGCCGATGCTGCTGGCATTGGTGTTGACGTATCCGCGCTCCTTGAGGCTTCTGAAAGCCGTTCTAACCTCATCCACCGTCAACTCCAGGGCAGCTGCCACTTCGGTGTCAGCTGCAAAGGTGCTGCTGTCGGTGTGCTCATTCAGAAATTCCAGCACCAGGCGCTCAATGTTCTTTCGATGGTCTGCATTGCTCATGGTTTCAACTCCTCTGGTTTTGGTTCGGGCTGGGTGACGCTCATGATGTTGTGGTTCCCCTGCTGCACGAAAGTCTGCCCATAAAAATGCTGGTGGTTCACGCTGGCACTGAGGGGCTCATTGCCCTGATCGGGTTGCAAAATGAGCTGCTCCATTTTTTTGATGCCCTCATGGGTGATACGGTATTTGTCCCCTTCGGGTTGCCCCTGACCTGGGAAAATGCCTGACTTCGAGGTGATCAGCCCTTCCTGGTACAGGTATTTCAGCGCCTGGGCCACTTCCAAACCATTCAAAGGGAGGATATTGCACAAGGTGGCCACACTCAGGCCATCTCCGTTGTGCTCCTCGCAGTCCAGATGGATGAAATACAGGATCTGGTGGCGGTGTTTTTGTTTCTCCCGCATCCACACCTCATCCAGGCCCATGCTGAACCTCTGGGAAGGACATTCCGCACTGCCGGGCCACTTCTGCCACACGCTTCCACACTTCAGGGTCATTCCCGGACAGGGTGAGCAGTGTCGTCAGGCTGGCCAGGATCCGGTAGGCCTTGGTGGTGGGGGCGGCCAGTTCTTCCTGCAGGTCCTGCAGCTGATCTCCGGCCTGCTTTCGCACGTCTGGCGGGGAATCCTGAAAGGCCAGAAGCAACTGCAAGGCAGCGCCCTGGGCTGTCAGGGGTGTGATTTGCTGCAGGGTGTTGTGGGAGCCTTGCTGCAAGGCATGAATGTAATGTCTCCCTGAACCTGAGTGATGAAGATCAGACCGGTGGGTGAGGGTCCATGCTGGATGAAATCCTGTCCTGCAGCCGTGATGTGGGCCGCCACCCCGCCGTAGTTGCTCACAGGAACCTTCACATGTCCTTTTTCAACCAGGGCCATCAACGCGGAGCGTACCCCTTCCGGGTCCAGCCCGAGTGCTTCGGCAATCTGGAAGTTGGATTTCATGGTCTGGTTGCTGGTGCCCGTGTGTTCCGCGAGGTGCTGCAGGATCCGGTGTTGGTCCCTCAGGCGGTCATCGAGGGAAGGGAGGGGGCGTTCAGGGTCAGTCATGTGGTTTTGCCAGCCCCTTTCTTCAGTGAACCTGGAGTCCATTGAACAGCGCAATCAGTTTGACGGGACGGCCTTCAAGGCGCTCCAGGACCAATTGCGGCACCACCCGACTGAACACCTGATGGTACTGGCGGATCAGCGAGAAGTAATCATTGTATTCCCCTTCGGTGATTTCTCGCCACAGGCTGGGTCGGTAACGCACGATGATGCTCAGGTGATAGGTGATCAGGAAGTGGACGGCCAGCATGTCCTTGACTTCCCCAAAAGGGGCGTCAAACCAGGAGGGGGGCACCAGTGCGGATTGATGGCTGGGGATTCTGGCCAGGCATGCTTCTTCACTGTCGCCCAGGACGTAGCCTCGGATGGCTGGCCCGTCGTTGGTGCGCTGGATGATGTCCAGGGGCTGAAAGTAGTTTTGCATGACCTTGCAGTCTTCAAGGGTCTGGTGGTAGGGGGAGGTCAGCAGATAGCACAGACCCAGAGGGAAGGCGTCTGCTGCGTTGGGATCTTCTGGTGGGTCCGGCAGGCTCTGGTTGCCGAATTTGGGTCCGCCCCTGGGGTCTGGTGATTTCATCTCATAAGGGCTGCTTTTTGGGGGTTTCCCGGTGACGTTGAAGTACAGGTCAGCCAGTTCGGGGATGCAGGCCAACAGGTTGTCCAAGGTCAGGTGTTTGTCTTTGATGAGGTGCAGGTCCTGGGTGCTGTCGGGGCGGTCTTTGACTTTAAAGGCATCGAGTTTCAGGCCCAGGTGAGCAGCGAACTCCAGGAACAGACCTTTTTTGGTGAGGTAGATCAGTTGCCCTTCTGGGAAGGGGGCTTCGGAGTCGATGTTGCTGAGGCCGTGGCCTTTCTTGGTGAAGCCCTCGAAATCCTGAAGGGTATAGGTGTTGTCCGGGTCTGCAATCATCAATGCTCCGCTGAGGGCCATCATGCCGTAGTAGCCGTTCAGCAGGCGGGTGGTCCAGGAAACGTCGGTTTGCCGGAGGTATTCTCGGGCGTTCCGGAGGCAGTAGGCCACCCCGATGGCTTTTGCTTCGGCCAGCTCTGGGGTGAGTCTGTTGTTTTTGTCTTTGCGCTGGATGAGTTTGAGGGCAAGTTTGGTGCTTTCGTATTGGGAGAGGTGACTGAAGATGTCCTCAATGGGGCGTTCTGAGATGATGCGGAGGGTGTTCATGGGTTCTCCAAATGTTTTTGTTCTGATCATGGCCCAATTATGTTATAAACATATTAGAGTTGTCAATGTGCAAAGCAAAAGCGGGATTTATTGGTAATATCATTCAATTATAAACAGAATCATAGAGGATAATAATTTCACGAGAAAACCCAGAGTTACCCTTCCCACAGAGTGCCTGATTCTGTCTTTTCCAGATCAAATTTCCTCTTCCCTTTCCCGGGTCTTTTCCCCTCCCTGCCTCTGCACTTGCCTCAGCTCAGAGTAAAAACCCCGGGAGGACACCGGGGCCAGAAATTGCAGGGGAAGAACACGCTGGAAAATCCAGGCAAAAAAAGATAAGGTGAAGATGGATTGTGGTGTTGTCCCTATGGTACTAATTTGGAACTTTTTTATCAAATGAAGTAGTTGTAAAAAGAGCGTTCTGGACAGAGAAAAATGAATCGGTGCGCAGAATGGCCACTGAGGCCCCTCCAGATCAGGCTGAAGGGTTTCATACCTTCTACAACCAGTCCTCCAGAGCCAGACCATCAATCCTCTGGAATTCACGGGTGTTGTTCGTCACCAGGGTGACTTTCAAAGCCAGTGCATGGGCTCCAATCAACGTGTCCAGGGGTCCAATCGGGGTTCCTCTGGCCTGCAGCTCTGCCCGCACCCGACCGTACACGCTGGCCGCCTCATCATCAAACGGCAGAACCAGCAGTGGGGTCAGGAAGTGTTTCAGGCGCTCCAGGTTTTTGGCAGAGCCTGACTTGTGCATCCCGAAGGAGAGTTCTGCAGCCGTGATCGAGGACACCCCGATGCTCCCAATGGGGTGCTCTGCGAAATGCTCAGCAACATGGGGAGGCCTGTGGTTCAGGATGAAAATGCAGGTGTTGGTGTCCAGCAGGAATTGGACCGTCAAAGCTCCCAGTTCCTTTCTTGCTCCTCGGGCTGTTCCCGCTCGATCGTCTCCCCTTCCCCAATCGCTTCATACCAGCTGAGCCAGGTGTGCCGGTGACTTTCGGGTTTCAGGGGAGTGATGATCAGACTGTCGCCGATCCTCTCGATGGTGACTTCTTGCGTGTCGATTCTGAATTCTCGGGGGATCCGGACGGCCTGACTGCCGCCCGAGGTGAAGACTTTGCTGGTGGTCATGCTCTCACCTCCATATATATATTTTAGTATATACATTCTGCAGCTTGAGCTAGCGAGATCAGGAAAAGCACGTCCAGCCCACCAATTCTTCACTCAAAAAATACGTTTTCTCTTGAATCCTTGCCACCCTAGTCCAGAAAGAACCAACATGCAGCAAAAGTCACTATAAAACACTTTCCAAACAGCAAAAACCCGTTCATCAGGGCGTCTCATATTGCCATCTCACAATCAAAATCTCCCAACCTCATGCCCACGATGAGTTCTGAGACACTCAACACCAAAGCCCTGGGCAACCAGGGTGGCCACTGGGATGACCGGGAATAAAAGCGAACTGTCTGACCCTTTGGCCAGGACACAGGTTCCTTAAAATAAGTCTGTCAGTTCTAGAGTGCTGAATCTCTCTTTCCTACACATGCCATAAGTCTCAAAAAGTCAATCCAAAAATTAGAAATTTATGAGTCGTTCGATGCGTAATTGCATGACGTTATCATAAAGACGAAACTTGACAGGTTGTGTCAGTAAGAGGACGAGTCGAGAAACTGCTTACGCACCCATGTGGAGTCAACATCCATGGTTTTGCAGTGTCCCATAGAAAACAGCTGTCCCAACACCTTTGGTCTGACCAAGATAGACCCCAAAAACCACAATGTTCCCTGGGGACGGCTGGCAAAACAGAAAACCCGATATCATCAATCCATGAAAAAGGTTCCACTGCCTCCGAAGAGAAAACCTTTGCATCTGTTTGACCAACCAACCCATGTTGAACTCGACGTTACCCCAGTGCTGTGGGAAGGAAATGCAAATTTCACCTTTCACGATGGTGCAAACAGGCAACTCCCCGTTTCACTGATCTGGCAGGAGGGTCCCAGGCTGACCTGGGATGCCGCCAAGCATCCCCTGGGTGTTGGACACGTGGATGTGCAGATGGACCAGCTGCATGCCCCAAACACCAAAATCGATTCGACATCAGGCACCGCCATCTGCCTTCAAGTGACGTCCCCAGCGACACCCTGCAACATCATTGAATTCCATCTGATCAACGCCAAGAACTTGCCTGGTGGTCGGTTTGGGGTGGGTGACTTTGAAGTGTCCCTGGTGCAGACACTCACCCCAAGCAAACAACCCACCACCTTCACCCACCTGGGTCAGATTGAACGCACAGACAGAACCCCATTTCAACCAGACCAACCCGATTACCTGCAACTGATTGAAGCCATCACCTGGACCATGACCTTCATCTCCGGCGGGCTGGTGACCCCCACCATCCTTCGAGGCTTTGATCACAACGATGAAGTCGTGTGGTCCAAGTTTTCTGCACCCAGAATGATCAAACGTAAACCCATAGACCACAATTGGATCCATCCATCGACTCCGAACCTTTCCACACTCGTACAAGAAGTGCTGCATGGGTCTGATGCATTGTTGAGCCTCCCAGAATGGAAAGATGCCCTGAGGAAATCGGTCGACTTTTACGCCAATGCCCACAGCCCTGAGGCCGTGGCGGCTGCCAGCCTGATTCTTTTGCAGGCCGGACTGGAGAAGCTGGTTTACACCTGGGATGAATCCCCTGAAGCCCAAGCACTACCCTCAGTCAAAGGAGGCCTGGGGGCCCGACTGGAACGGATGCTGCAATGGGCGTCCATTCCCCTGGAGGTCCCTGCCCAACTCCCAGAACTTGCCCATTTGGCAAGCCAGGGGAAACTCCTGGGGGACAGCAAAATGAATGGTCCTCGCGTTGTGGCTTTCGTGCGCAACAAATTCTCACATCAACCCACACCTGGCCATCCTCCTCTGACCTGGCAGCACGAGTCTCAGGCCAAAGAACTCATGGCGCGGTACCTTGAACTGCTGCTTTTGAAACTCGCAGAGGTCAAACAGCCTGTGTCCAACCGCCTGGTGCGAGGGGTCCGTGTCCAAGCTGGTGCCACTGAGCCTCTGCCCTGGGTATCCCCAGGTAAGGCTTAAGCCTTAAAAAAGAGATGAAAAAGCCGGGTGAAGCTGTAAAGAAGGAAAGACTTTATCCAGCTTGAAGTTTCAATACTGCTGCTTGGTTCAGGTGTGCTTGACCACACATCAACAACACAAACACATCACTGCAATGTCACGCGCGCTTTCTGTTGAGAACAGAGTCAGATCAGGTTATCCTGAGGTGAATGCACGACGTATCCTCAGCACAGCGTACACGTGAAGATCCTGCAGAAGAATATCCTCTCGATCTGCAACTTCAATTTCAGTACACCGAACAGGCCACCCATCCTCGTGCGAACATCAAATTGTTGTCTGAAGGCAATTACCGGGCCATTTCGTTTCAGGTGTATGCCAAACTGCAAAAGTGCTATGGCTGTGATACAGCAGAAAAAGCCAAAAGGGTCGTCAAGTTTGAAGATCAACTGACGAGAGAACACTATTACATTGGTCTGGAGTGCCTGCAAAAATACTATGGTGTCAGCATCAACGACATTCTGGAACGCAAAAACAACGTCGCCAGAACCCGTCGCTCTCTGGCCAGCAAGCTGCGAATGAAACGCGAACTCAGCTTTGAAGCCATGGTGCAAGTGGCCCGAGATGCAGTTCAGGCGTATGTGCGGTTTCCAGATCGGGCTTTGATCTTTCTTGACCTCATCAAAAATGACATTGACGCATCCAATGAAGTACAAAATCATATTCAAGACATTTATGAAATGGCACTTTACAGCAAAGAATGGCAGGAAAGACCACAAATGGCCCGAACCCGTTGGACTTCACTGAAAACCCATCCGTACTTCACTTACGGCAAACCCAATCCGGACGTGGTTTCCCTGTGCGAACAGGCCCTTTTGAAGCAGGACCAGTTGGATGAAGGTGCACTGCTCTCCTTGCTGCGGATTTTGAGGGAAGTGCACAAGTATCAGCGTCCCTGGAAGGCGTTGGTGGATCCAGCTGATTTTTCCACACAGGAAAATTATCAACAGGCCTGGATGGAAGCCCTCTACAGCCACTGCAAACCCAACGGTTATGACCGTCAATACTGGGCTCATTTTCACCTGACTGATATTCTGAGTGTCAAGAAACACGAATTGTATGCTGTGTATGCAGCAGCCCCAGACACCCTGGAACACTTTCTGCGCAGTGTCAAACAAGAGGGATCGTTCCGCCAACATGGGTTTCGTCTGGTTTATTGCGTGGACCCAACCATCAGCTGGCACCAACCTCCACCCAAAACCGAACGGTATCGCACCGAGGATAACTTCATGGATGTCCGGATCATCGAACAAAAACCCATCCCCTACAAAATCGTCTTCCTGGGCTTGCAAGAACAATACCTGTCTTGCTACAAGTACTGGAAGGTCTACAGCCGTGCTGAACTGGAGTATTTTTCCCCGTGATTGGAGCGCCTCATGCCTTCCCCTGACCTGTCTTCTTTGACCCTCAAAAAGCGCCACGCTCGCTGGCTGGTGCATTACCCCCATGCTGAGTTCTGGAAATCCTGGCACATGCCCCTGCTCGGACATGGTGGAATCCTTCCCACAGCCCACGACACCCATCACATGCGGAGCCTGTACCGCACAAATCAATTGCAATCCCCTGCAGCAGACTTGCTGTTGTCTTTCGAAAGGCGCACCCTGATTGGCCATCTGCCCAGACAGACCTCCATCAATCGGGTGTGGTTGCAGCACATTCTGGAACAAGCCGTACGCAAACAACTCAACCTGTGGGACGATGTGGGACTACAAGAACACTACCGCAATCACAGTGGTCCAGACGAACTCCCCACCCTGAATGAAACCGCAGCAGCATTGAGGGTTTTTGCACAACAGAAGAACCTGCCTCAACACCTCATCGTCAGGTTCTTCCCCAAGACCGTGCAGAATGAAATCCAATATGGACAGTTGGCACTCGCCATCCTGTTCAGCGCCATGCTGACTGACGATCCTGGTTTCAAATACTACCTCTACTGCCCGTTCCCACCAGACCACCACATCCTGTCCCTGAACATTGAAGTTCCAGAAACATGGCTGCACCACCATGGGGCCACCACCTGGAGGGTGGTACGTTTGGGTCTCAATCTGGCACTCTCAGAAGAAGTGCACTCGCACAAAGGTGAACCTCTGAACGTGCCAGTGTTACTGCCACACCTGCGAATTTCCACCCTGTTCACCGCCAGCCAGGGCATGGTGAGCCGTCAATTGAACCTTCAGCACCTTTGTTCAATTCGCTTGAGCAACTAATCTTTTAGGAGTACAGTGAAGCAATGGACGACCTCGATCTTGAATTGCGTAAGATCGCCGAAGAGCATTATCAAAGTGCCCTTCGGGTTCGTCATGCTCCGGAACCCGAAGATGCAAAGCCTGAGGATCTGGCTCTGGGATTGGAGTTGCTGGACTTCATCAACGGCAACCATGGCAATCAACAGTCCACCAAAAAATAGCCTGACTCTGTGGTCCCACCATCGCCCAGAAAGCACTTGAAAGACTATTTGCCTTTGCGTCAGTTGTCACCGGGAACTTGGAGACCATTCCAGCCTCTTTTGCCATCCATTTGTAGGGGTTGTCCCATTGTTAAAGGTGTTTTGAATAAACTGAGAAATATGGCGTCCTGGACAAACAATATCCTAACCGCTTTTCATTTCCCGTTTCGGCTGTATTTTTAGAAATACCGTGTAGGAAAGCAAAATTCTGATGTTAAAACTGACAAAAACGTATGGGATTCTGGCGGTTTGATTGTGGCATGGGTTTTGACACAGGGAATGTTTCAGGAGAAACTCGTCCCATACGGAAAATTCACTCAAAAAGCAGAATTTCTAAGTCTCTGAGTCGTCTTTTGCCATCTGTTGACGCAGGCGAAACAAAGTGCGCTCTGACACCCCAAGCCCCTGAGCCACATCTTTGATGCGGTGCTCTGGATTGCTCAACAGCTCCAGTGCCATTTTCTGCTTCTCTGGACTGAGGCTGGGTTTGCGTCCCCCTTTGCGACCTCTGGCCCGGGCCGCCTGAAGGCCAGCATGGGTGCGTTCTCGAATCACTTCTCGCTCGAATTCTGCCAGGGCACCGAAAATGTGGAAGAACAGCCTTCCATTGGCACTGTTGGTGTTGATGTCTTCGGTCAAGACCAAAAGATGGATCCCCCGGGCGTCCAGCAGTTTCACCGTTTCAATCAGGTGCTGCAAACTGCGTCCAAGTCGGTCTAATTTCCACACGACAAGGGTATCTCCTTCACGCAGGTAATTCAGGGCTTCCCCCAACCCTGGTCGGTCTGCTTTGGACCCGGTGAGGGTGTCCTTGAAGATCCGCCGACACCCTGCAGATTTGAGTGCATCCATCTGGGCATCCAGGTTCTGGTCCCGGGTGGAGACCCTGGCGTAGCCCACCCTGGGACCGGTGGGGGTTTTGCTGTCAGAACTCATGTCTCCAGTGTAGTTCAGCCGCTTGATTGTGGCATCTGATTGTGGCAGCCCCCCAACGGCACTCCTGGGATTTTTGGTTGTCTTTGATTTCAAGCGGCGCAAACGTTCCTTTGTATCTGGCCTTCTTTTGATTCTTTTCATGAACATTTGTAACACCCTGAACTCGAATGAAAGCCTCTATGTCACTGAATTGAAACTGAGACTTAAGTGTGAGAAATTAGAGTGTTATGAATTTTCATCTGAAGAATAGAAGAAGTACCCCCCTCCCCACAGAAAGAGCAAGGCAGGTCACGGGTCTCACCTTCGCCCTCTTTTACCTGCTCCAGCAGTTCGCCCCCCTGGCCCTCGCCAGCCCCAGCCTCTATGCCCGCCCTGGAGCAGGGGTCAGCGACCTCCCCATCGAAGTCCTCGCCTTCAACACCCCCGGCTTCGGTGACGTTCAGGACGCCATCAACCTCGCCACCGGTAACGTTTATGTGGACACCGGCAGTCTGGGACGCAACAATGTCCTCGACCCCAGCAAAGAAAAAGATGAAAAAGTCCAGAACACGATTGCCGGTGGCAACTGGAACCTGCAAAGCAAAAAACGACTTGCGGGGTACAGCCAGCTCCCCAGCAGCGCACAACTCACCGCAGGCTGGACGGTGTTCTCCGGAGACGGCAGTGGCACACGTTACAACCTGAAAAGCAACATCAATTTGTCTGATGTCAACTTGCCAGCCTGGCTTCAACGCTATTCCAGCAAAGTGCCTTTCAGGGTGGTTCCGGCCAATTCAGCCACCAACACCCCTGAAAGCAACAATTACAGTGATGCCAGCGTGGCGGTGTATGCCAGCGAAAGCACCCCGGGAAGTCAGGTGTCCGAAAGCTACCTGGTGTTCGTCAAGGTTTTTGATGGCAGCACCTACAGCTGGCTGGCGCACGAATACGACCACAGTGGAAACCGCAGCACCTTCTACCGGGACGATGAGTTTGTGGATTACCAGCAAAGCCTCTCCCAGCAGTACCGGGCGGAACTCAGCAGTGACCCCGAAGGCACCGGAGCCTCGGCCAGGACCGACATCACTTACTCCACAAACACCACCTGGAAGAAACTCGGATTGATCACCCAGGTGAAAGACGAGTGGGGCCGGCTGACCACCTTCAACTGGAACAATTTCAACAACAGCAGCTCAGAGCCTCCCGTCCTGGTGGCCATCAATGAACTGATCCAAAACCCCACCACCACCAGCTGGACCCGACAGACCCGATTTGCCTACGAATACCAGTACGGTCAGTTGCTGGTCAAACAGGTGATGTACGTTGCCCAGACCGGCCGGGTTGCCCCCAGTCCCCAGGCGGTGAACACGGCTTGCGGTGACCCGGTGACTTCACCGGGCACCGGGGTGTGCACCGATGCAACCTTCAAGGCCGGGAACAGCGTCCTGGGTGGCCACATGGCCCGCACGTTCAACTTCACCTACACCAAAACCACCAGCGGTCATGTGGTGCTCGGCACCCTGGAAAAACCCCTGCTGCGCAAGGATGGCGGGGCCGGCAGCACTGTGGATTTGTACCGATACACCTACGATGACAGCAACCCCCCCCGGATCACCGGGTTCAAGAGTGACAGCCAGGACACCGCCCAGAACACCACCTACACCTACACCCCGGTGAACGGCAGCACCCCGACAGATTTCTCCAGAGGCTTTGTGGTGACCGTCAAAGACGGCACCGATAAAACCGAACGCTTCGAGATCGACAAATCCGGTCAAGTCACCCAGCATGAAATGGACGTCACAGATCCAGTGAACGGAAGTCCCGGCGCACCGCTGCGGTGGACGTACCAGTACTACCCCAACGGTTTCACCGCCAGTGAGATCGAACCCTCCGGGAAGAGCACCCACTACGGATACGACGCCCGGGGGAACCTCACCAGTGAAACCGTGTACCGGGCACCCCGGGTCAACCCCAATGCCACCAGCACCCTCAACATCGGGGTGAACCTGGATTTCACGGCGCCCATCCAGGTGAATTCCACCGACCAGTTGACCGTGAACGGCACCGCCAGTGGAGACGATTACAGCAGTGGACTTTTGTGGAGCGTCAAAGGGGCCACTGTGGTCACGGCAGACCGCAACAAGGTGGTGGTCAAAAACTTCAGCGATCAGGCGCTGCTGGAGGTCACCGGCACCAGCCGCACCGACCCCGGGACCTACGAAAAACTCATCCTGAAGTTCACCGATGCAGGAGCAGGGTCAGGCGGGGGACGCCTGTACAGCTGGGTCATCCAGTCCAGAACGGATGTGGTTTCGGGTGAAAAACTCTCCAGCACCCTGACCCCTCCGGTGCTTGCAGACTGGGAAACCCACACCAAAACCACCTACACCCCCGACAACCTGCCCTTCACCTCTGCCACCTGGGGCTCCACGGACGCCACGTACGGGTACCTGGGTCAGCTGACCCAGTATGCCTTTGATTTTTACAACACCCCAAGCACACGCTACCACCTGAAAAGCCAGACGGTCACCCGGTGCGTGACGGCCACCAAATACAACGAAAACGTCACCCCCACATGCAATGGGGTGGAAGCCTCGGTCAGTCCGCAATACACCACCAGCCTGTTCGATGACAGGGGCCGCACCTCCAGTGTGGAAAGCGGAGCCGTGATTGGTGGAACAACCACTCCCCTCAGCAGCACCGACTACGCTTACTCGAACAACACCGTGCAACCGGTGCGATTCAACGCCTGGGTGGTGAGCGAGACCGGAAGCAGCTCTCAGGCGGGTACGGATGCCGGGAAACCCATCCAGTATGCAGATCAGCCAGAAACATTGAAAGCACATGTGTATGGGCCCGGCAAGACCGCTTTGAAAACCACCGAGCTGAAGTATGATGCCCTGGGCAATGTCCAGCAGACCACCTCATATGGGCCGGGAGGCACCGCCGACAAAAATCACCTGGTTTCATCGGTGGCCCTGGGGGGGGCCGGTCAGACGGTCAACTACAGCAGCATCCAGGACATCACGGCCCTCAACGGTTTTGGTCAACGCATCTGGACCAGAACCCAGCAACTTCCGGTGACGGGCAGTGCCTTCACCCTGAAACAGAACATGCAGGTGTTCGGATCCACCGGGGAAATCCTGTCTTCCTGGGAAGGCGCAGCGGCCAACACCACCGAATACCAGTATCACGACCAGCCAGGAAACGCTCTGGGGCTGGTGAAGGTGCTGCGCTGGGGTGAAGGCAACGGCAAAACCGTCACCACCGAACGCAAACGCACCGAATTCAGCTACGACACATATGGACGGCTGGCCCAGCAAATCGAAAACGGTTATGCCACCCAGTTCCTTTACGACTCGCAGGACCGGGTGGTCAGTGAGAAACGCTTCATGGAGCCTGGAAGCACCAGTGGAATGTATGGTGAAACCACCACCAGTTACCACCCCAGTGGCCAGCCAGAAGTGGTCAAAGAAACCGTGCAAGGCAAGCGGGATGTGGGCGGGAACCTCAATCAGGTCCTGACCACCACCAACACCCTGGACACTCTGGGTCAGATCACGCAGACGGTGTACCCCAACAACGGCAAGGTGGCTTTCAGGTACGACAGTTTTGGCCGGGTGGTGCAAAAAATTGACCTGCGTTTGCTCGACCTCAACACCCAGGGGGATTCCAGCAGCGACGGCATCAGCACCTTCTACAAGTATGATTCGTTTGGCAAACTGATCCGTCAACTCAATCCTCCCCTGAGGACCAAATCCTGGATGGGCTCCACCTACACCGACACCCGCCGACCCTACGCTGAAACCCAGTACGATGCCATGGGCCGCAAAACCTTTGACCGGGTGTACATTGGAAATCAGAGCCTGGGCAGTGCGGGGTTTTACACGTCCGCACCTGGCTTCAATGCCAGCGATTTGAAGACCACCGCTTACACTTACGCTGTGGAAAATGGGCAGCAGGTGAACACCATCACCACCCCGGCAGGTTACACCACCCGCATGTTTCTGGATGCGGCTGGCAACACCTGGAAAACCGAGCAAGACGTGGTGAAACCAGGTGAAAGCTGCATCGGCACCCCCTGCATCACCAAAACCTACACCTACCAGTCCCACGACGCCCTGGGAAGGGTGTACCAGACTTTTGACCCAAATGGCTTTGAGTACCGCACCGCCTACAACCACCTGGGTCTGGTTTCGGCCGAAATCGCCCCGGGCACCGATGGGTTGCCGGTGGTGCGTAAGGTGAACACCTACACCAGCAACGGGCTCCTCAAAGAGACCTACGAACCCAGCATCGCTGAAGGTGCCATTGCCCCACGCCCGGACAGCATCACCTCCCCGTACTGGATTGCGGACCCGGCAGCCACGGGCATCAATGGGAACATGGTGATGACCGAAAGGCGCAACTATTCTTCCTCCATCAGCAGCCCCTACCCGATTTCGGTGCAAAAAGCCCTGATGGACAGTCAGGCGAACGCCTCCAATGCCATCACCACCTACCAGTATGACCGGGACGGCCACCCCACCCGGGAAACCCTAGGGGATGGCAGCACCATCTTGCACAGTTACGATTCGCGTGGACTGGAAATCTACACGCAGAATCCCGAAAAATTTGACACCGCCAGATCCTACACCGCGCTGGGTCAGCCTTCCGTCGAAACCCAATACCCCCGATCCCTGACCACCGGGGCCCAGCAGGCCGCTGTGGATGTGGACTCCAATGCCGGTTTCAAATCCCCAATTCAGAAAAAGTGGGTGTATGACCTGGCCGGAAACCTCACCGAGCAGTACGGCAGTGGCCTGACCACCTTTTACCAGTCCAACTCAAGCGGTCAGGTGGTGGCAGAATCTCAGGCCCACATCAAAGGGGCCATCACCCCCCTGTACCGCTACTCTTCTTACCGCCTGGACGGTACCAAGGTGCTGCAAACCTCGTATGACTTTGTGGGCAGCTGGACGCCAGACAACCCCACCGTGTCCCTGACTTCGCTTCAGCAGGGCAACGTCACCACGTACACCCTGGACGATTCCCTCAACCAGATCACTGAAGTCTCGCGCGGAAAAGTGGTGGACAGGGTGCTTCAAGAGTACGCCAAGGTCATCACCATGGATGGCCGGGGCATGAAAATCCGCCGGGCATTCACCGGATCGTGCTGGATTTACGATTTCACCTACCTGCAAAGCACAATCACCAAAATCAACCAGGCGGAAGCCTGCCCGGGCGGCGAAACCTCCTACAACTCTTACTGGCAATACGATCCTAACGGCAACCTGCTGGGCAGTTACGACGCTCTGGCCGGCAGCGCCGTGAAAGTGCATGAACAGAGCAAAAAGTATTACCCAAACAACAAAGAAAAAGAAGTCAAGAATACCCAGGTGGTCAAGGCCACATACAACAACCGGGGCCTCATCACCCGTTCAGACATCACCCCACCAGACCCCGTCCCACAAAACGCCACAACTTTTGTCAACACCTACACCTACTACCAGGACGGCAACCAGAACACCGTCGCCTCAAATTACACAGAAGGTGGGATCAACAAAAACCTTGGGACCACCACCAACAGCACCTACGACAGAAGAGGGCGGCTCACAGTCCAGAATGTCCAGGGCTGGACCCGGGGAGATCCTCCCACCCCCACTTCCGGAACCATCGTCACCTCGTTTGGCCAGACCGGAAGCACCACCACCATGGGGGATGGTTACCGGAACGTTGTGGACACTACACTGGGGGGACTGGCTGCAAAAACCTCCACCACCAAAGTCGTCAACCAGAAGAAAACAGTACAAACAGAGACCTTCACCTATGGACCGGATTTGCATCCTATCACCAGCAAGAAAACCATCGAAAGTGACATCCAGAGTGATTTCAGTGGCACCACCTGTCCTTTCACCGTCACCACACTGAACGCTTCATATCAGTACGACAACCGCTTCAACCCCACCAGCAAATCATCCAGTGGGAACACTGTTCAACGCTCTTACTGCAGTGATCCAGGCAAAACCAAGGCTCTGAGTGACAGCCTGACCACAGACTATTCAGCCAATGGTGATGTCACCAGAGAAAATGCTTTGTCGAGCGTCACCCTTCCAAATGATGTTCCCAGTTACTCTGGCGGCCCGTCTTCTTATGGACTGGACTCACGAGGCAACCGAATTGTCAAAAGTGACGGTCCGGTCACCACGCTCAACAACAGCACCGAAACTCAAATCAAAAGGTACAGTGCCGACGAGAAGACCACCCTCTATTACATGTCCAATCACATGTGTGTTGATCGAGGAGAGCTTAGCGACGATGGTTTCATGACCACATGTGATGCCTATGGAACCGCGTCTTATGTGAGAAGGTTTCAGTACGACGATCAGGGAAACATTTTGCTGTCTGATGTGGATGAATGGAAACCCGTACCTTATGGTGAGAGCTTCACCACTTTGCTGCAGAATCTCGACAACACCTACCGCTACATTGATGGTTCGCCGCAATTGACCGCCAATTATTCTTACGACTCGAACAGCTCATCAACCAGAGCAACTGCACCAGACCAGAAAATCGTTTACCGGATGGCCAATTACAGCCTGGCTGATTCTGTGTGGGACACCACATCATGGGATCCTGCCTTTGCATACGCCATGCCTGCCCCAAACAAAGGTACCACCTCGGAATACCAGGACCCCACCCCTTCCAACACTGTCGGTTTGGGGGCCAGCAGCATCACATCCCCTGATGCTTTAAGCAACCCTTTCCTGCCAGGCAGTGATGTGGTCGCACCCGCTGATTCCATCACCCAGAACGCCACCGGGATGTCTGCTTTCAGCAATCCTCTCCCAGATCCCAAAACCCAAACCCAACCCGAAGCAGAGCCTGTTGACCCTACCGAATTCGGTCCTCCCGTTCCCCTCAGTGATGTGAATTCCAACGCTCTGGGGGCCAGCAACGTTGCAGACAACGCTGAACTCAATTCCTCCGGCAGTGTGGGTTTGACTGAAGCCACCTTGCCGACCCCAGAACTCAATCCCAACCTCTCGGGAAGCGCGGGATCTTCAGGTGTAGTCGCACCGGACAGTGAACTCAATCCCAACATTGGGGGCGGCGAGACTGGAGCAGGAGGAAGCTCTGGTACAGGGTCTGGAGTGGTTGCACCCGACGGACCTCCAGTTTCACTGGACACCTCCATCATTGCATTCTCCGATGATTCTCAAGCCATTGGAAAATCCTACTGCTCTGGAAAAGTGGATAAATTATCCGATGAACAAGCCAAGTTTATGTGTGAACTGGAAAAACAACTGGGAACCACTGATGTGGATGGTATGGTGGTGGACGCCCTGATGTCCACTGCAGTCAATAAATATGGTGCTGGTGCAGCGACCAGTGTTAAAGCTCTACTGGCCCTCACTGCAAAATGGGACAATGTCGCCAACCGAGACATGATGCTGATGACCATCATGCAAGATATCCAGAATGGCCAAATTGATGCCAAAGAATTTGTCACCCTGGGCAACAATGCCAGCAGAAATCTAGAAAAACTGAATGCATCCTTAAAAGCATTGAATGGTATGGGTCATCGAGAAAATGGTATGACCGGGCTTTACGAAGCATCCAGGAACTCTTTCATTGGGGATTCGATGATTGACTTGATCAATGACAGGCACTGTGCTGCCATTGCCTGTGATGCCATGTTCTATGTCCACGATGCCTCTTATGGTTTGGTGCAAGATGCCATCAACGATGGGGCCATCTTCAGTCTGGGAGGTTTGCTGAAAAACGGCATCAAGGGTCTGGCCAGAGGTCTGGGCATTGGAACTGCTGAAACAGTTGGAGCAGAAACTGTGGCCTCAGGACTTGCTGCTGCTGCAAAGAATTTTGCTCAGGTGATTGCTAAAGGATGTAGGTTGGGGCGTACAACATGTGGTTGCAATTCCTTCTCTGCAGACACCCCCGTCTGGACCCAGGCTGGTCTGACCGCGATCGGGGCACTGGCCATTGGCACCCCTGTGCTGGCTTTCAATGAGCAAACTGGAGAGCAGGGTTTTTACCCCATCACCCAGATGATCATTGGGCATGACCCTGCAATCACTGGACTGGTGATTGAAGACACCGAGACCAAGAAACTAGATTACATCACTTCTACTCCTGAACACCCCTTCTACGTCACGGAGCGTTCAGACGCTGAACCCAGACCCAAACCTGAGGGCCACTCGGACCTGAGTGACAAGTGGGTGGG